>JAJZGF010000282.1 GCA_021805025.1 Acidobacteriota bacterium | reverse complement strand
CTCTCTCCTGGACTCCCAGCCGATAGACGGACTGACCCGAAGCCAGGGTAGCCCGTTTCGTGGAGGAAAACCAAATTCTCCGCCGTTCGCGCCGTTGCCGGGCAAATCGCGCTACGATGCTCTAAAGCGATGAAGCAAGCCGCACCTTCGACCGGCGGCGCCGACGCCGCTCCAGAACCGCGTTTTGCCCAGGCCTGCTCTGTCCTCGAAGATGCCATCGCAGCCAGAGCCTTCCCGGGATGCGCCTTCGGTGTACTCGCAGCGGATGCGGTCGTTCTCCAGGATGCGCTCGGACAATTCACTTATGAGGAAGAGTCCCGCTCCGTCACCGCCGACACGGTCTTTGATGTCGCCAGCCTCACTAAGGTCGTCGCCACCACCGCCGCGGCCATGCTCCTTGATCAGCGTTGCCGAATCGATCTTGAGACCCCGCTGGCTGACCTGCTGCCCGGCTTCATCGTCGGGCGCTCCTCAGTCGAGCCCGCACGCCGCGTCTGCCTGCACCATCTTCTTGCTCACACCTCGGGTCTGCCCGGCTATGTTCCCCTCTACCAGACTGTCGATTCGCCTGCGGCAATTTTTCGCGCCCTCCTGCAGCTTCCCGTGCAGGGCGAGCCGGGCACGCACGCCGAATACTCAGACCCCGGCTTTATTCTCCTGGGCAAAGCCCTGGAGGTGGCCACCCGCGAGTACCTCGCGCCCTGGGTCCAGCGGGAGATCCTTCAGCCCCTGGGTCTAACTGCCACTGGCTTTTGTCCTCCCGCCAGCCTGCGGCAGCTCATCCCTCCCACGGAGGACGACACCGCTTTTCGGCGCCGCCGCATCCAGGGTGAAGTGCAGGACGAGCACGCCTGGCTGCTCCATGGCGCGGCAGGCCACGCCGGGCTTTTTTCCAGCGTGCCAGATCTGCTCCGCTTCGCCCGAGCCATTCTCCACGGCATGCGTGCTTCGACAGGCGCAGAAGATACTCCTCTGTTCTATGCTCCAACCATCGAACGCTTCGCTCAGCGCCAGCCGCCCGACGGCAACTCTCGCGCTCTGGGCTGGGACACACCGTCAGCTGACTCCTCAGCCGGGATGTATTTCTCCCCGCGCTCCATCGGCCATCTTGGTTACAGCGGCTGCTCGCTCTGGATCGACCTCGACGCCGAAGTAGCTGTCGTCCTGCTCACCAACCGCACCTGGCCTGACCGAAAAAGTCAGCTCATTCGCCAGGTACGGCCCGCTTTTCACAATGCCGTGCGCAAGGCCCTCCTGCCCGCGAGAGGCTGAGCGCCGCGCTTCCCGGGGTAAGTATCCCCCGGCAGTGGGGTACCAGACCGATGGTCTGGACAATCAGGGAAGGAACATGGGGCAATCGTCAGGTTTAGGCTGAAGAAGTCGCGAGCGTTGGCAGTTAAGACCGATGGCTCACTGATGCCTTTCCAAGCTCGTCCGGCAGTGTGGTTCTGGACCCCGTGCTCAGTACAGTGATGACGTGCAGCCTCAGATGCTGGGGTTGGCGATCTCGTTTGGGAGACTACCTTTTTGCACGGTCCAGGCCGGCGCGGCGGGGCAGAAACGGAGTCGTCATGCCCAAGCAGCGCAACAAGGCTGTCAGCCTGCCCGTTATTGAGCCCAACGCCGCCGGAATCGACATCGGAGCGACGGAGATTTTCGTTGCAGTTGCTGCCGACCGCGATCCGGAACCTATTCGATGTTTCCCAACCTTCACCGTCGATTTGGAACGACTGGCGGATTGGCTCCAGCAGTGCCATATCCGAACCGTGGCCATGGAATCGACCGGCGTCTATTGGATTCCACTGTTCCAGATTCTGGAGAAGCGCAAGATCGACGTGCGGTTGGTCAACGCCCATCACGTCAAGAACGTGCCTGGCAGGAAGACCGATGTTTCCGACTGTCAGTGGATTCAGCACCTTCATTCCGTGGGTTTGTTGCGCGGGTCCTTTCGTCCCGACGACGAAATTTGCGCGATCCGTTCGTTGTGGCGTCATCGTGACAACCTCATCCAGTTGGCCACCCTTCATCTCCAGCACATGCAAAAGGCTCTGGATCAGATGAATCTGCAAATTCATCACGTCATCAGCGATCTCGATGGAACCACTGGCTTGGCCATCATGGACGCGATCCTTGCTGGAGAACGCGACCCGCATAAGCTGGCTCAACTGCGTCACCCACGCATTCGCGCCAGCCAAGAGACCATCATCAAGTCGCTGGTCGGCGACTATCGTGAAGAGCACCTGTTCACACTCCGCCAATCTCTCAAAGCCTACCGGTATTACCAGGAGCTGATTCAGGAAGTTGACGTACAGGTCAAGGAAATGATGCAACGGCTTGCCTCGAAGGTTGCCGAAGGCGAACAGCCTCCGCAGGGAAACAAGCGCCGCGCTCGCAAGGTTCCGTGGAGGAATGAACCACCGCAATTGCGCGCGGACCTCTACCGGGCATTTGGAGTGGACCTAACCGAGATCCCCGGCATCAACTCCTTAACCGCACAAATGCTGCTCACTGAGATCGGCCCGGATCTCGCTCGATTCCCGAATGCCGCCGCCTTCTGCTCCTGGTTGCGGCTATGCCCAGACCCAAAGATCAGCGGCGGCAAAGTCCTGTCCTCTCGGACTCGCCCCACCAAGAATCGTGCCGCCCTTGCCCTGCGCGTGGCTACACAGGCGTTAAACCGCAGCGACAGTTTCCTCGGAGACCATTTCCGCCGTATGAAAGCACGCATGGGAACTCCAAAGGCCATGACCGCCACCGCTCACAAACTCGCTCGGATCATCTACCACATGGTCACCACCCAACAGGAATATGACGCCACCATCTTCCAACAGCAAGAGCAACGCCGGAGACAACAGAAATCAGCCAGACTGCACGCACAAGCAGCTGAGCTCGGATTCCAACTTGTGCCGATCAATTGTGTTCCTTAGGAGAGCCGGGGGCCTTATGGTGTGAGCCGCTCAAAGCGGCTTGTGCGGGGTCGCTAACGCGGCCCCGGTTGCGTTGCGCCGCCTGAAGGCGGCCTGCCTCAGTTCCAGATCTGCATCTGGTCGATCCGCTTGTCCTCATCTTCCTGGTTGCGGATGTAGTCCCGGATCACCTTTTCATCCCGGCCTACCGTCGACACCATGAATCCACGCGCCCAGAAATGTTGCCCGACAAAATTCCGCTTCCGCTCTCCGTAAACCCGCGCCAGGTGGATCGCGCTCTAGGTGTGTGTCGGGCATAGATTCGTGATGGGGGCAACAGCACGGTCCGTTGGCAGTCGTTTAAGTTCGAGCCATGGGCCAGAACTTCATTGCTGACACGGTCAACCAGACGCTTCTGTTTCCCCC
>JAJZGF010000281.1 GCA_021805025.1 Acidobacteriota bacterium | reverse complement strand
ATCACAGCCTATAATCATCATGCTCGGCTCCCTTCTCCCGAGCTTTTCGGTCGTCTAGCAGCAACCAGTCTACTCAGGCCCAGGGAGCCGACGCTGTCATGCAATCATTCATCGCGGCCTTATCGCGATGAGCGGGCGGGCAGCATCCACCGCTGCCAGTACCAGCGCCAATCTGGCACCTCATAGCAAATCTTGTATAAATGTGACAGACGCGTTACCATCGCGAGTGATGGCGCCACGCGAGGAATCACAGGACGCCGCTGAACTCCACTTTGAAGGGGACTCGCTGGAGGTGCTGTCGAGCTTTCCGGATGAGGTGAAACGCGCGCTCGGATTCTCGCTGCGGCAGCTTCAAATCGGCAGAGAGCCGACATCACAGACGCGCAGCATGAGTTCCATCGGCTCCGGCGTCTACGAATTGAAAGAGGCCGATGAGCGCGCGTGGTACCGGGCGATCTAATTGTCGAAGATTGGGACCACGATACACGTGTTGCACTGCTTTGAGAAGGAGAGCCGCAAGACCGACCGGAGAGACATCGAGGTTGCCAGGCAGCGCCTCAAGCTGGTCAGACAGCGATTGCAGGAACAGAGGGCACATGAAAAGCGCAGCGAGAAATAAGCCGACCCATATCGTGAAGGGAAACGTCTTCGACGCTCTGGGCTTCTCTGCGTCGGAAGCAAGCGCGCTGAAAATCAAGGCGGAGATTCTGTCCGCCATCCTTGAGCATGTTCGGGCCAAGGGCTACACGCAGGCGCAACTTGTAGACATCCTGGATGAGTATCAGCCGTCGGTGAGCAACCTGCTCAAGGGCCGAATCTCCCAGGTGAGCATCGAGAAGCTGTTGCGCTATGCCGACCGGCTGCACTTGCAGACCAGCATCGCAGTATGGCCAATAGAGGGAAGAGGCCGCCGTGTGAGCGTCCGGGGCACAGCGAGCACACACCTCCCACGGCGAAAGCTGTCGGCACGCGGAGTGGCCTAAGTCCCTAGCGGCCGCACGTGTAGGCCTCGCCTAGGAATTCCGCTTCAGCGCCCGCTTCAGCACCGTCTCCAGCGCCGCCTTTGCCTCGGCGTACTCCTCCGGCTTCACCTTACCGGAGAGCTTCTCGCTCTCCAGAGCAAAAAGCTCTTCCTTCAGGGCGTTCAGCAGTGCCGCATTCTTCGCGGCCGGGCTGGACGCCGCAGGATACGCAGGCGCCGCAGCAAAACCCTGGCTCGGTGCGCCAACCGCGCCCGGCGCGCCCGCCGGCTTGCGCAGCAGAAAAGCCGCAGCCGCTGCCAGCAGCAGCGCCAGTCCGCCCAGAATCCACCACTTGTATTTGCTCAACGGGTCCGGCGTGTTGATCGGCTCGCCGATTCCGCCGCCCGGCTGGTTGCCCGGCGTGCCTGCGGCCTGTCCGCCGCTCTCGCCCTGCTGTGCCGCGCCCTGCTGCTCGCGCGGCATCGATCCCGTTCCTGAAACCGTAAATTCAAGCGCCTTGCCCGGCGTCAAGTTCTTGGCCACATACGTCAGCACGCCGGGGTCTTCCTGCACAGACTGGAAGGGTGAACCCGCGCCCGCCTCGAAGCTCATGCTCTTCGGCATCAGCACGCCCACATTCTGCGTGGGTAGTGAAACCTGCGGATGGAAAGTGAATTTGCCGGCGTTGTACGGCAGCGTGTACTCAAGCTGGAAGAGCGTATCCTTGTCGCCCTCATCCGGCTGGATGGGGAAGTTGAAGGCGTAGTGGCCCTTGGCCCCCACCTGATCGAGCTTCACGCTCGTCGGCAGGCCCGTAGGTCGTTGCGCCGCTGTGCCCGCAATCGTCGCATCTGGCGGCAGCGTGATCTCAAACGTTCGCGGACTCCACTCCGTGCGGGGCGGGGTACTGGTATTGTGCACAAAGTAGCGCTCTGTCACGTGAAGCTGCCCGTTGTCGGCCTCCACTTCAATCACATCGGCTTCTACAAAGACGCCATCCACCTTGGCCGCCACGTCATACACCGGAATGTCGCCCGGTCCGCCGCCCTGCGGAGCTGCGATAAAGTACCCCGCGCCCTGGTGCGTCACGCGAATCAGGTAGGGGCCGCTGCCTGGCTCGTTCAGCGTGTAGCGCCCCTGCGCGTCGGTGGTCGCCTGGGCAACTTCGCCCATGCCGGCCTGTACATCGACCAGCACCACCTTGTCGCCCGCCGCCGGCTTGCTCGTGGTCTTGTTGGTCACCGTGCCGGTAACGCTCACAGCCTGCGCCAGCGCGCCGCCCAGAAAAATGCTCATTGCCGCAGAGTGCAAAACAAACTTGATTGATCTCATGTCTTGGATGGCTTTCCTTATCGTATGGAAAAAACGCAGCGCAGCTTATGCCTGCTGCAGGTGCTCAATCTCGGCCAGCAATTGCGCCGTCTCGTCTTCCAGCAGCGCGCGCTGCGCCACAAAGTCTTCCTCGGGATACTTGCCCGCGCGATACTCGAAATTCAGGTCGCGCAGGTTCTCATAAAGCTGTTCCTTGCGCTCCAGCAGATAATCCAGCCGCGTTTTTTCGCGCTGGCTCGCAAACGCATTTTCCGGCCAGAAGGTGTACACGCCCAGTGCCAGGGCCATCATGGCGCCTGCCAGCACTCCCTGCAAATCCGTCATGGGTTAAAACCCTCCATCCGTGCCCGAGCCGGTCTCGCGGCGAACCTTCTCGCGCAGCGCATCCATCTCCGGGCTCGATGCCTGTGCTGTCGCCTGCGCCTTGCCAATTGACCACTGCCGCACCAGCAATATCGTCCCCAGCAGCGCCGCGGCAAACACAGCAAGCGGCGCAATCCACGCCACCAGGCTGAAGCCATGCGTCGGCGGCGCCGCCAGCGCCGTCACGCCATACTTGGCCGCAAAGCTGGCCAGAATCTGCTGGTCCGTCGCCCCGGTCGCGATCGCCGCGCTCAGCTCGTTGCGCTCGCGGCCAGACTCCGTGCAGCCCACGTGGTTGCACTCACCCAGCAACTGCGCGCATCCGCAGGTGCACATCAGCCGGTGACTCAGATTGTTGAAGCGCGCGCCGGCATCCGCCGCGCCCATTGAAAAACAGACTGCCACCGCCAGCAGCAAAGCCTGTGCGGACTTCATCCAGAAAGAAAAACGCGTCACGCCGTCCACTAGTCGCCCCCCCGCAGTGCAGGTTCAGTGGGCGCGCCTTGCGAGGCCGGCACGCGAAGCGAGGCAGTCGCGGGCACAAGGCTCGGCACAAGCGCCACAAATGTACCGAAGACCATGAAGACCACGCCCGCCCAGATCCAGCTCACCAGCGGATTCAGAAATGCCTTGATAATCGGTTGCCCTGTGTCGGGATTCGTGCCTTCATATACCACATACAAATCCCAGCTCAGCACGGAATGAATGGCC
>JAJZGF010000280.1 GCA_021805025.1 Acidobacteriota bacterium | reverse complement strand
GACCGTTTTTGTTTTTCTTATAGGCAGCGCTAGCGAATGATCTACCGCCGTTGGAGGCAGGCCCTGCATCGTAGGTCATGCAGTTTTGATAGTAGGGGATTCCGGAAGCGCAGCCGAAGCCAATGGGTTGACCACTCTGGTAGCGCTGAATCGCTCCCACCTGCCATCCTCCAATCAAGAGATCGAGCACCGTGTTGTTGTTCAGGAACCTTCGCCCTTTACCGAAAGGCAACTCATACAGATAACTCAGGGAGAACTGTTGCGGAGTATTCTGTGCGCTGACCGCCTTATCGAGCTTCAAGTTACCGGAGCCCTGTCCCTGTTCCAACTGATTACCAGACACATAGCTGAACGGAATGGTGGAGTCCGCATCCGTGATCGCCTTGGACCAGGTGTAGGAGGCTTGGAGATTGAAGCCCTGGCGGAAACGCCGCTCCAGGGACACGACCATTGCCTCATAGGTAGAGTGGCCGAGATTCTCCAGACAGCAGTCGCCTTGGATGTAGTCGTATTGCGGGAAAGGACGAAGCGCCTGACCAAGCTCACCCTCGAAGCTTGTATAGGGTGCATTCACGCCGGAGTTTGAGCCTCCAAGCGGAATGAAGTAGGACGAGTTGTTCAGGTGATCGCCCATACTGAAATACTTGGGATCAATATTGTTGATGTTCGAGAGATCTCCGCTGCGCAGATTCTGCGCCGCCTGACCGATATACCCGATGGTAAAGATCAGATCCTGCGCCAACTGATCCTGAAGTTGCATGCTCCAGTTGCTGGTCATCGAAGGCCTGCCGTCCTTGGGCAGGATCACCTCGCCACCCACTGCGTCAAAGCTGCCCGGTCCATTGGGAGCAGTAAGCTGGGTTGGATCCGTGCTTGGGGCATAGCTAACACTCGGGAAGCCGATGCTGGGGTTCGTGGGATCCGCGGCAGAACTGGCGTCCAGGCGGAAGGCCGGAGTAAAGGCACCGCCAGTGGTCGGCGTCTGGCCGAGGAAGAAGTCGCGAGACTGGTTGAATCCGAAGGACATGGCGCCGCCGAAGTCGTTATATTGCAGCGGACCATAGATGATGGCCCCACCGCCGCGGAGCACCAGCTTGTTGTTCGTGCCGGGGAGCACATAGGAAAAGCCTATGCGAGGCGCGACGTCTTTGTACCAGGTGTCAGCCCAGGCCGTGTTGCAGTTGCAATTCGTACCGAATACGAGTGCACCAGGCAACCCACCGGCGGCAGCATCGGGTGCCGTAAGGCTGAGTTCCGAGGTCTGATTGCGAGCTTCGTGGCGAGGCGCATCGACATCGTAGCGCACACCAAGGTTCAGCGTAAGGTTGTTGCCAAACTTCATGTCATCTTCAAAGAAGCCCGCCACATAGTGCGAGTTCCAGCGCGGACGATCATTGAAGACTGACTGGAAGCCATTGCCCACATCGCCCACAAGATAGCTGGCAAACGGATTGCCGGAACCGCAACAGGCATTGCCCATTCCGGCCGTCTGGTCGCGATAGAAGTTGAACGTGTCCTGGTTATAGTTGATGACGGAATATTGCTGGAAGCGGACGTCCACACCGACCTTGATGCTGTTCCTGCCCTTTTCCCAGCTCACAATGTCATTGATACGAATGCCATTGTCGATATTATCGCCATTCTGCTGCTGGCCCCAGGAGGAAGGCGCGTCGGGGCTTGGAAAGACGATGACCGGGAAGAAGGTCGAGTGATCGTTCGCAACACCCGCGGAAGTCGCCGTCAAAGACGATCCAAGCGTTTCGCCCAGATTGACACTGTTGGTGCGGTTATAGCCGAGGTTGACGTGATTCAACAGCGTCGGCGTAAAGCTATAGTCCCATCCAGCACGAGAGTAGTGAGTGGTAAAGGTCTGGATGAAGCCGCTGTTATTGAACGGCTCTGGAAAATCAGGAGCAGCCGTCAACTTGTAATTCTGCCGCGTGCTGTAGGTGGCAAAGACTTTGCTCTTCTCAGAGAAGTTTTGATCGATGCGGATGGTATAGGTCGTGTTGGTGTTCGGTGCGACCGCTGCGTAGGAGTAGTTGCCCGTATAGCCAAACACATCCGTGGACAGAGGCGTCTGGTTGGGAAGAGGCAATCCTGCGAACAACTTCTGCGCAGCCGCACTGAAACTGGTATTGGGAATTGAGTCATTGGCGTACGGCGTACGGCAGAAAACTCCGGGGCTGCTTTGAACGCCTGTCGTGGGGTCAAAGATCTGGTTGAACAGGATCGGTTGGCCGGTGCAGGGATTGACCAGAACGTTATAGGGGATTCCCGGTACCGTTGTTCCGCCCGGGACAGGTCCCCCGAGGATGTCGTTGAAGTTGCCTGTGCGCTCAGCCGCGGTCGGAACAGTGGATACGATGACCTGACCGAGATGCAACTGATACTTTTCCCATGCGAAGAAGAAGAAGGTACGGTCCTTGCCGTTGTAAAGGTACGGAATGTGAACCGGTCCGCCGAATGTTCCGCCGTAATCGTACTTGCTGTCCTGCGGCTTGCTGTAGGCGCAATTGACCTCGGGGACGCCAACGCAGTTCTGGGCCTTGTAGGCGTCGTTGAACCAGCTGTTCGCGTCGAACACTCTGTTCTTCACAATCGCGTACCCGGTCCCGTGATAGAGATTTGTGCCGGACTTCACCGTGAAGCTCTCAATGCCGGAAGTGGTGCGCCCAAACTCCGCCGAGGGAGTGGACGTTGTGACCTTGAACTCCTGCAGCGCTTCAATGGAAGGCGAGGTCTCGTCGAACGACGATCCATTCTCACTGCGCTGGATGCTGGCGCCGTCGAGAAGGACCTCAGCGCCGTATGCCTGACCTCCGCTCAACCGGGAGAAAAACACGCCATTGCCAGTATTTCCCGAGGTGCCGGTTCCCGGTCCCGTCGTACCCGGCAAAAGGAAGACGAACGTTTCCGGCGACCGCAATCCGCCAACGCCGGATGCCAGTGACAGCGGCAGATCTTCGATCTGCTTGTTCGAGACCGTCCCACCGATGTCGGAAGTCTCCGTTTCGAGCCGCAGGCCGCTGGCATCGACAGTCACATTCTCAGATTCCGCACCAACCTTGAGCGTGATATTCAGCGCCGTCGTGCTGTTAATCGTTACCTGCACGCCGGTATCGACAGCCGAAGCAAAACCGGGAGCGGTAGTAGTAACCGTATAGGTTCCTACGGAAAGCTCGGTGAACTTGTAGTCGCCCGAAGAGGTGGACACGGTCTGGCTCTTCGCTCCCGTCGCAGAGTTCACAACGAGGATCTTGGCGCCAGGCACAACCGCCCCTGTTGGATCCGCAATTGTGCCACCCAGGGCACCACGGGTCGATTGCGCATAGGCGGTCGAGGCCAGGGCGAAGACGACTGTCAGCATCA
>JAJZGF010000279.1 GCA_021805025.1 Acidobacteriota bacterium | reverse complement strand
TTCCCATTGGCCAACTGAAGAGCGGCAACAACCAGGCGGTCACGCACGCCATTCACACGGCGGCCGCGGTGGCGCATCATCACGGAGCGCTGCTGAAGGTAATTCTGGAAACGGCGCTGCTGACCGTGGAGGAGAAGCTGCGCGGGGCCGAGATTGCGATTGCGGCGGGCGCGGATTTTCTGAAGACATCCACCGGATTCGCCTCAGGCGGCGCCACTGCCGCGGACGTTGCCCTGCTGCGCGGCGTGGCAGGTGCGCGCTGCGGAGTGAAGGCTGCGGGCGGCATTCGCAAGCTGGCGGATGTACGAGCCATGCTGGAGGCGGGCGCGACCCGGATCGGAGCGTCGGCATCCGTAGCCATTGTGCAGGAGTTGGGCGCGGAGTAGGCGCGAGCCTGAGTAGAACGCGTCACGGCGCAATCCGCGGAGGTTGCCGCCGTGCATCCCTCATCCCGTCATGCGTTATCGAGTGCTGCTCCCCGCATCCATTTTGATCCGCTTCATTTAGCCCCGTCAGATATGATTCCCTACGACACGCATGACATCGATTCCCCCACAGCCGACAGCGCCGCATGACTTTGAGGGCGACTATCGCCCGGCAAATCCCGACAACCCGCTCGCGTATCTGAATCCGCAGAATGCGCGCGTGGAGGCGGCTGACCTGAATTATCTGGTGCAGCTGGCGGATGCTCTGAACACTACGTTGGATCTTGAAACTCTGATGCGCCGCACCTCAGAACTGGTGCGCGAAGTGATCGAGTATCGAATTTTTGCCATTTTTCTGTTGAACGATCGGACACATGATCTGCGGATGCGCTTCCAGATCGGTCATTCGCCCGAGGTGCAGCGCGCGCGCATTCCGCTGGGCAAAGGCGTTGTGGGTCAGGTCGCCCTCACGCGGCAAGCGCTGCTGATCAACGATGTTGCAACGGTCGAGGGCTACATCCCAGCGAATCCAGCGATGCGGTCGGAACTGGCGGTGCCGCTGATTGCCAAGAACAGGCTGATCGGCGTGATGGATCTGGAGAGCGAAAAGCCGGACCATTTTCGCCCCGACCATCTGCACCTGCTGACTATGACCGCCTCGCGAATTGCGCAGGCGATTGAGAATGCACGGCTATATGCGCGCGTTTCACGGCAGGCGCAGACTCTGACGGTACTCAACGAGATTTCCGCCGAATTGACGTCCATCCTGGATCTCGATCCTCTGCTGGGGCGCATCGGCCAACTGCTGCGCCGGCTCATCGACTACCAGATGTTCAGCATCATGCTGCTGGACGACCAAGGCGAGACGTTGATTACGCGGTATGCGTGGCGGTTTGGATATGCGCATGCCCCACTGCGACGGATTCCGATCACCAGCGGCCTGGTGGGCGTGGCGGTGCGCGAGTGGCGCCCGATCAACGTGCCCGATGTCCGCAAGGATCCGCGGTATCTGCCGATGAACCCCGAGACGCGCTCCGAATTGATTGTGCCGCTGTTCCACAAGGGGCGCATTATCGGCGTGCTGGACCTGGAACATACGCGCGCGGCATTTTTCAACGAAGAACATGAGCGGACGCTGACAACGATGGCGGCGCAGGTGGCAATTGCGATTGAAAACGCACGTCTGTACCAGGCGGTAAAGCGGCAGGAGAGGCAACTGGAGCGGGACATTGCGATGGCGCGCGAGGTGCAACTGCGGTTGCTGCCGCAGGCTGCTCCGGAGCATCCCCATGCCGACATGGCAGTCCGGTTTCTGCCGGCGCGCACGATCGGCGGGGATCTGTATGACTTTCTCGATTATGGACCGGGCCAGACCGCGATCGTGCTGGGCGATGTGAGCGGCAAGGCTGCGCCGGCCGCGTTGTTCGCAGCGCTGGTAAGCGGCATTATGCGTGCTGCGGCCGCACACTGTCCTGAGCCGGCACAGATGCTGAAGCTGCTGAACGATGCACTGCAGGAGCGCAAACTTGAGTCGCAATACGTCGTACTGCTGTTTGCGCTGTGGAACGACGAGAATCGGACGCTGCAAGTGGCAAACTCGGGCGCCGTGCAACCTGTGTTCTGCCGCGCCGGCGAATCCGTGACCGTGCGCGCGGAGGGATTCCCGCTGGGGCTGTTTCCGGACGTGACGTACGAGGAATTCAACATTGCCACGCAACCGGGAGACGCGGTGGTGTTTATCTCCGACGGCATACTGGATGCGGAAAACGACGAGGGCGAGATGTACGGCGACGAGCGGCTCGCCAGCCTGCTTTGCACGCATCGCGGCCAGGCTGCATCGCAAATCGCAGAGGCGATTCTTGCAGATGTGACGCGCTTCCAGGGCGGGCGAGACCGCTTTGACGATGAGACGATTATTGTGCTGAGCGTGCGTTGAGGCCCTCCTCGCAGGCGCGCGCTGCGGCGATTGTTTAGACTTGTGAAGAGACCACACTTCGGAGAAGCTTTGCACACCGTAACGCAAGAACGCATGATTCGGCCTGCGCGCAATGTCCTGGGCAGCCTGCGCCTTCCCGGCGATAAATCCATCAGTCATCGCTACGGCATGCTGGCGGCATTTGCCGAGGGTACATCGCGCTTTACTAATTTTTCTACCGGTGCGGACTGCGCCTCGACACTTGCCTGCATGGAGTCGCTGGGCGCCAAGATCACGCGGCACGAGGACAGCTCAGTGGAGGTAACGGGTGTGGCCGGGCGTGTGACACCGGCCGACCACCCGCTGGATTGCGGCAACTCCGGATCGACGATGCGTATGATGTCTGGCCTGCTGGCGTCGCAACCGGGACGATTTACGCTGGTGGGCGACGCATCCCTTTCGCGACGGCCGATGGAGCGGATTCGCAAGCCGCTGGAGGCGATGGGCGCGCGCCTGACGCTGACAGAAGGCCATGCGCCACTGGCGATTGACGGCGGGCCGCTGCGAGCCATTGACTATACGACGCCGGTGCCTAGCGCGCAGGTGAAAACCTGTGTCCTGCTGGCCGGGCTGCAGACGGAAGGCGTGACCACGGTGCGCGAGGCGATTCGCACACGGGACCACAGTGAGTTGGCGCTGCGGGCCTTTGGCGCTACGATCGAGCGGACGGCAGAGTCGGTTTCGGTGCGCGGGCCGCAGGCGCTGCAGGCGATCGACGCAGCGGTACCGGGAGATATTTCCTCGGCGGCGTTTTTTCTGTGCGCGGCGGCGCTGTTTCCCGGCTCGTCGCTGGTGCTGGACGCGCTGGGCATGAATCCGACACGCGCTGCTCTGCTTGACGTCATCGCCGGCCTGGGCGCGCGCATCGCCGTGCTGAACCTGGAAGAGAAGCACGCGGAACTGGTGGGGACGGTGCAGATCTCGGCGCCTGCCGAGGGGCTGGGTTCAACGCAAATCACCGGTGCGCTGGCCGCGCAA
>JAJZGF010000278.1 GCA_021805025.1 Acidobacteriota bacterium | reverse complement strand
GGTCTTGACTTCCACAAAGCAGAGAAGGCTGTCCTGCCAGGCGACCAGGTCGATGTCGCCTGGCAGCTCTCCTGAGGACCAGCGGCGGGCGACGACGGTGTAGCCCTTGCGCCGCAGATAAAAGAAAGCTGCATCTTCGCCGGCGAGTCCGGTGGACAAGTGGCTGGGCAGGTTAGCATCGCGACCGCGCCGCCGGGCCACGCCGTCAATCCAGCCGAGCGCCCGCTCGGTGAATTCCAGCCGCATCTGCGCGAGTGAAGCCATTGCAGATCATTGTCGGCCGAATTGCCTGAAGGCGCAAATGCCGCGCAGTCCCTTGTGCGGGCGGCGCGGCATAGCGGGTTCTGCTTCAGATCGCGGTGTCAGGCTCCGGCAACGACGAGTTCGCCGTCCCGCGCATGCTCACTTTCAGCCGCGGTCAGCGCATCTTCAAGGATGTCGAGGGCCACGTTGGCTTCATGCTCGTTCACAATCAGCGGCGGGCAGAGGCGAATCGAAGTCTCGCCGCAGCCCAGGACCATCAGGCCGCGTTCAAACGCCAGCTCCTCGACCCGGTTGCGCAGTGCGTTGGCGGGCTCGCGGGTCGTCTTGTCCTTTACCAGCTCGATGCCGATCATGAGGCCGCGACCGCGCACATCGCCGACCAGAGAGTGGGTCTGCTTCCATCCTTGCAGCCGTTCCAGCATCATGGCGCCCACGCGGGCGGCATTGCCGATGGCCTCGCGCTCCAGGATATCCATGGTGGCAAGCGCAGCGGCGATGGAAACCGGGTTTCCGCCAAAGGTGGAGGCGTGCGAGCCCGGCACCCAGTTCATGATTTCCGCGCGGCTCATGCAGACGCCGAGGGGCATGCCGCTGGCAATGCCTTTGGCCATGCAGACGATGTCGGGCTGGACGCCGGAGTGCTCGATCGCCCACCACTTGCCGGTTCTGCCTGCACCCGATTGAACCTCATCCACGACGAGCAGAATGCCGTGGCGGTTGCAGATGGCGCGCAGCTCGCGCAGGAAGCTGGTGGGCGCGACGACGTATCCGCCTTCGCCCTGGATGGGCTCCACAAAGATGGCCGCGACTTCCTCAGCAGGCAGGATGGTCTTGAAGAGCTTCTCCTCGATGTAGCGCGCGCAGCCGAGGGCGAAAGCCTCCTCTTCCTGCGGCCCGCCCGTGCAGCCGCGATAGGCATAGGGATAGCGGACGTGCGTGACGCCTGGGACCAGCGGCGAGAAGCGGCGCTTCTGCTGCGGTTTGGAGCCGGTGAGCGAGAGCGCGCCCATGGTGCGGCCGTGGAAGGCGCCGAAGAATGAGATTACCTGCTGGCGGCCGGTGTGATAACGGGCCAGCTTGAGCGCGCATTCGATGGCCTCCGCGCCGGAGTTGCCATAGAAGAACTTGTGCGGACCGGGCATGGGCGCGACGGCAGAGAGCCTGGCGGCCAGGTCGGTCAGGTGTTCATCGTAAAAGTCGGTACCGGAGATGTGGATCAGCTCCGCCGCCTGCTGCTGGATGGCTGCGACAACCTCAGGGTGGCAGTGGCCGGTTGAAGTCACGGCGATGCCGGCTGCGAAATCAAGAAATTCGTTGCCGTCTACATCTTCTACGCGGATGCCGCGGCCGCGGCGGGCTACCAGCGGATAAGAGCGGGTGTAACTGGGCGAGATGTAGCGCGTGTCGGCCTCGACGGCGGCCCTGGCCTTTGGTCCCGGCAGGGCGCCCGTCAATTTGGGTCCATATTGAGCATGCCGCTCTTGCTTATTCATATACCTTCTCCTCGGCAGTTCGGTTGTGTGGCCCTGTGCGTCGTCCATTTGTGAATGGAGCGCGGCCACGGACCCCGTCTGGAGGGGGTCATCCAGTTCCGCTCGCCCGGCGGGGCGAGAAAAAGCGGGCGAGGATCTTCGGCGGTCCGGTCCTAATCGCCGCCGAAGAGACTAGGTCGCGTGCGGATGGGCAGCACACGCAGGTGCTTGCGCGGGCAAATGATGCGCGCACGAGGCCCTGACCAGCGTTTGGCGGCCGGCACGGACGATGCTGCAAGAGTGGCGCGCATGCACATAGAAACCCTGCTGGCCTGAGGATAGCATGGCCGCGAGGAGCGACGCCAAGGCCGAAAGCAGCGGCGGCGCGCTAGGCGGGCGGCTTTCTGTCGAAGGCTGAGGCGGGGACGAGCGCCACGGGCGGCTCGCCATCCAGCCTGACCTTGCCGTGCTCGAAGGTCTGAAGCGATGCATCATCGGCGGCCATTGTCATCCAGCAGACGGCGCCCAGCCTGAGCACGCTGCACGCAATCTCGACGGTGTACCGCGCCTCGGGATGCCCGATGACTGCGCCCTTGGTGCGCTCAATCCATAAGCTGTGTGTGCCCAGCGTATACGAGCCATAGACCGGCTCCGTCAGATCGAAGTTCTGCTTGAGCCCTTCCGACGCGCCCTGGGCAAAGCCGGGCAGCTCCTGATCGGTCATCTTCTGCCCGAAGCAGGAAAAAGGCAACTGCATCACCACGATCATGGAGGCGGGTGTGCCGTGCTTGGCGGTCAGTTCCAACTGCACGCACTGAATGCCTTTCTTTTCCTCTTCACTGCTCGCGGCCTGCGATTGCTGCTCCTTGACGGCAGGAAGGGTGGGATGTTCGTCCGCTACATTCCAGTCTGCGGGAATGCTGTAGCTGAAGCCGAGGTCGCTGCGGTGGGCCTGCGCCCCCGAAGCCGGCGCCTGCGCATGGAGCGCCGCGCCGGCAGCAAGGAAAAGTGCGGTGAAGTATGTGGATCGCATTGCGCCGTCAGTCTACCACGCAGCTACTGCGCGCGATGGTGACGGACGCGCGGCGGGGCGCCGCTACTTGAGGAAAAGCGACGAAAGCGCCGACACGATGCCTGCGAGCGAGAAGGCCATCCCGAAGTACCAGTAGGCCCGGCTGCGGGTCAGCAGCGTGACGGAGGTGATGACGAGGCCGATCTCGAGCAGCGCTTCGGCCAGGTCAAAGCGGTCTGCGCGGGCCTCGGCCTGCTCGACCTTGGTCTCCAACGCCTCGGCTTTCTCCTGCTCTTCCTTCAGGTCGCTGACCCACTTGGCCTCATGGTCGGTGTAGGATTTGGCGATCCTGCGTTCCGCGTCCTTATCGGTAACGGTGACCACACTCAGCAGATCGGCAGCGAGTTGCGTGGTGTTGGCGCGGATCTTCTTGGCCTGATACAGGTTCCACTGGTCAGTCGCTTTGTTCTGATCCAGCACCGCCTCGGTGTGGGTGCGATGGCCAAGCACGGTGGTGATGGCCACCAGCACGGCCAGAACGCTCATGGTAAAGGCAACCGGGCGCATGGCCTGCTCGTGCGCGCCGTGCTCGGCGTGCTCCTGCAATTCCTGTGCTTCGTTAGCTTCCATGGGGAAACGATCTCCT
>JAJZGF010000094.1 GCA_021805025.1 Acidobacteriota bacterium | reverse complement strand
ATGAGCAGTTCTTTCCTCGGATACTGAGAAGTGGGCCCTGGGGGATCTTCCTTTTTTTCACTTGCGTTCATTTCCTGATGCCACCGCCTTGCAGGGCTCAGGTCTCGGACGGCTATGCTGTCCATGGCGCTCCAGACGCGACCCCTGAACCTGCGATCCCGGCGATCCTGAAAGATTTCGAGACGTTTGAAGTCGTGGCGATGCCGGCAGCCCATGGTCAGAAAGATATCGATGACTTCATCCTGTCCCTCATTCGGGTAGCACCGCGAATCCAAACTGCGTGGCATTACGGTGTCAGGTAAACACTCAGGATTGCTCCTGCATTCTGGTGTGAAATTCTACAGCAATTGGCAAACAGGACAGTGTGCGCTTAAGCAATGAGCGCCGCGGGGGCGAAGATCTCATATTTACGGGCTCCATTGGGCTCAAAGAGCGCTAGACTTCGCGAGGATGTGGATTAGTCCCGGTAAGCCTATGTTTACTGACTGGCAGCGCCAGGCTTCAATTGTTGACTTCAGGCCAAAACCACTCATCCACCACGCTTTGTGCACGCCGGACCGGATAGGTACTGAAAACGGGGCAACGTACAACGATCTTCCTCCGCCTGGGGCGTTGGGCAACTCACGCATTATCGCCAAACCACGTTTCCAGCCGCAACAGTTCTAGAAACGTGGTTTGCCCTGTTATCACGGATGGAAGATGATGTGGCCAGCTCGAATTGTGTATTCCACCTGAGTGAATGCAAGCGGATCCCCGGTAGCCGGATCAACGGATAGGATCGTCAAATCAGCGTCCATTCCCGGCGCGACGCGCCCCTGATGATCGGCAACGCCGAAACGCTCGGCAGGAGCGGTAGTCAGCATGGTCAAGATCTGGCGAAAGCCGAGTCCTGCGAGCGAGAGCTGACGATATTCTTCTCCCACGTCGTAGTCGGTGAGGAATCCGGTATCGGTGCCGAACAGCAGCACTCCTCCCAAACGGTGGAAGCGGAAAACCTCGGAGCGAATGCTCGCAATATCTGCGTCGCCTGAGAACAGTTTGAGGGTAGGAATCATCGCCATGTGACGCGCTACCAACTGCTGCAGGAGACGATCATCAAGCCCACCTGTGGCCTCGGGCGCATGCGCCAGGATATCGACTCCGCTGTTCATTGCGACGCGGGTGCCCTCCAGGTTGGTTGAGTGGGCAAAAACGAGCTGATGATGACGATGTGCCTCCGCGACAGCGGCGGTAGCTATCGGTGCAGACATCGGGACGACGTGTCCGGGAGCAAGAATCGACCCCGTAAATAGCTTGACGATGTCGGTCCCCGCTGCGATGTTCTGCTGGACAGAGGCGATCGCATCTGCGGGTGTTGCGGGCTGAGGAAGCCGGTCACGGAGTTCCGGCGGGAGGCCGCTGAGGTAGAACGGAAGCGCATGGGAAGGGTAAAGCGGAAACCCAGCCGTGTAGATGCGCGGCCCCGGGACTTCACCGGATTCGATGCGGCGCCGGAGAGCAACCGTGTTCATCGTGTCGGACCCGGTATCGACGACGGTAGTAAAACCGGAATGGGTCAGCATCTGTTGCAACTCCCGTGCGAGCTGCATGGCGGGCAACCGAGAGGCATCCGCCCACTTCGGCTCCATGAAGTGAACATGCGTGTTCCAGAAGCCGGCAAACACGATGCAACCACGGCAGTCGAGGGATTCGATTGCGGGAGGCACAGCAAGTCGGCGGCCCACGGCGACAATCTTTCCATTGCGGATGAGGATCGTAGCCCCAGTGACCGGTCGCAAGTCTGGAGACGTGTAGACCTTTGCATGGAGGATTACGAGTTCCTGCGCCCAGCCAGGAGCGCAGCAAAGAGTGAATAGCAGGAAGGCGCAGACCAATCTCATAGCAGGGACTTACGAAAGTAGGCGATAAGCGGTTCCCCTGTAGCGTGAAAATGCACTCAGCGGCACGAAGCAAGAGCCGGGGGTTTACTGGGCAAGATGTCGCTTGGCGTCAAATCGCCATAAGCTCATGGAGTCGGATCAATACCGAAAAGTCGGCGAGTGTTTACAAATCCAGCCCACATGGCCGTAGAACGGCCGACACGCTCAATTGGTTCCAGATCGGCCGGCGGCTTCGGCACAAGGGCGCGTAGGCGACTCTACGTCCAAGTGGTCAACAGAATGCGCTGCACTCTAGAAAATCCAGGAAGACGTTCTGATTGCTAATTGAATAGGCCGATATCGAGTTTTCAATCTTGTCGACCGACCGTCTTTAGTTCCCATCGTGCGTGAGCCACACGGTAAAGCCGAACAGGCGATTCGGCGGCTTGGCGCTTGCTGAGTCCCATCACGAAGCCGGGGCGGCGCCCGGGAAGGCTTGCGCTTTCTCCGCCTCGCCGCCCGCCAGTTCTACGGCCAGGTCTCACACCTGATCCTGTGTCCCGTTGGCCAGTTGTTCAATCCACCCTGTCGACGCCTTCTTCGGCTGGCCCATGGCGGCATTCGACACCCCCTCCCACGCTTCCCATGTAGCCATACGCTCGGCATACGCGGCGCGCGCCCGCGGCAGAATCGAGGTGCCCAGCCCAAGCCGCAGCGGCGGATTCTCCGCGTCCACCAGCTTGAGAACGGCTTCGGCCGTTGCGTCGGGATCGCAACGTTCAACATTGACCAGATGGTTTAGAAACTGCTTCCGGAACTCCGCGTATGGTTCGAGAACATCGGCGATCTGACCGGACTTGCCGAATTCCGTCGCGTAGGCGCCTGGCTCAACCAGTGTGACCTTGATTCCAAATGCCTTCACTTCCTGCGCCAGCGCTTCGTGCGTCGCTTCTACGGCCCATTTTGTGGCGCTGTAGAACCCGATGATCGGCAGCGCGGTAATCCCGAGACCGCTCGAGACGCCCAGTATGTGACCGCTCCTCTGTTTCCGGAGCAGCGGCAGAGCTGCTCGCAGAACCCGGACCATGCCAAAATAGTTCGCGTCGAAGAGCGCCCGGATCTGTTCGTCGCTCGCCTCCTCGGTGGCGGCAAACAGGCTGGTGCCGGCGTTGTTCACCAGAACGTCCAGCCTGCCGAAGTGCGCGTACGCCTGCCGGACCGCCTGCTGAACCTGTTCCGGATTGGTGACGTCCAGGGCGAGGGGCAGCGCCGCATCGCCGAAGCGCTGACGCAGGTCGGTGACATCCGCAAGGTTGCGGGCGGTGGCGGCGACGTGATCGCCGCGCTTCAGAGCAGCCTCGGCCCAGATGCGCCCAAAGCCACGAGAGGCGCCAGTGATAAACCATATCTTGCTCATCTCGATTCTCCTTGTTGCTGTCAGTCGGTTGACGGTTCAGGCCTGCGAGTAATTCATATTTCCAAGATCCGTGAGGAGGTCAGGTCCTTTGGGGTTCCAGCCCAGTTTCACGCGGGTCTGCGCACTGGAAATGTGGGCGTCCCTTCCGGCAAAGAACCCGAGGAAGCCGAAATGCTCATGGGCCTGCTCCGGCGAGATGGAAACGACGGGCACATTTAGGCCGCGGCCGATTGTGGTGGCAATCTCTTTGAGCGGCACGCCCTCTTCGGCGACCGCATGGTACCGGGCTCCCGCTGTGAACTTCTCCAGCGCGAGCCGGTAGAGACAGGCGACATCCGTTACGTGCGCGGCAGGCCATTCCACTTCGCCGTCGACGATCTGTTGGTACCAGAGGCGGGCGCGTGCAATCGCCCTGAGAATCGCCTGCCGGCTGGCATCAGTGCAACGGCGATCTCCGCCAATGATCAGACGCAGCGTGCGACCTCGGGCGAGATGTTTGAAGGGGCACCTGAGGAAGACAATTGGCGCAGATTTGGCTGCGGATTGAGTGCCTTGGCCGGCGGTAAGGCCCGCGTTCCTGCACTGCTGGCTCTTGCAGCAGATTGACGAATTCTCTGCAATACCGCCACGATGAAAATCAACCGTCTTCAGTGAAATGTTGAGGGCAACTGAGCGCACGCCCAGTTTGGCGGTGAGCTTCTGGGTCGCGCGCCAGCTATCCTGGGCGTAGAAAAGGGTATAAGTCTGAAACTCCCTGGCACCGTCATTGGCCGGCACGTAGCGGCCAAAATTGGTCACGTCGCCGAGCATGAAGCTGGCGAATCACAGCCCGCCCGCCGCCTGAATCTGGCTCATGGTCATGCCGGCCGACAGTTGACGGTTCACGCTAAGAGCAACCCTGCACACTGGCGGCCTCCCGATAAAGCTCCGGCAATAGGGGTTGAATTATCGATTCCGCTGGTGAGTGCCAGTATCTGATTTTCCGAATATCGGGTCGTAGCTGAATCCGGTCTTTGTTCGGCGCACGCGACCCAGGCCTGGAAAAGGAAAGTGAAATGCCATGAGAACAGCCTCCTTTTGCGCAGCCTGTTCCAAAAGCGAGCGCCGACTGGTGAGCGTCTTCTCGGGAAGCAAATCCACCCCCGAATACCACTCCAGCCGCTCGATCATGACGGGATGAAGCACGGCGTCAACCGCGTCAATCAGCGTTTCGCCCTGCGAACTGATATCGAGGGCTATGTGCCCAGGGGTGTGTCCTGGCGCTGCCAGGACGCGGACTCCGGGCACAATCTCATCGCCGCCTGCCACAAGCTCAAGGCGGTGGCGCAAAGAAGGAAGCACTTCGGCAGCGCATTGAAGCACCAAGTGCTTAACGTGGTCATCGCACTGCAGACTTGATAGGCTGGGCGACTGCGTCCAGAAATCCCATTCGTCCCTCGACATCACATAACGGGCGTTGCGAAACCCCGGGGCGCCGTTCGAGTCGAGGATTCCACCAATGTGATCCGGATGGGCGTGAGTGAGAATCACCGTGTCAATGGATCCGGGATCGATGCCTTGGTTCTGCAGGTTCTTCACCAACCTCCCCGTCGTGGCCGCCAGGTTGCCGGCTCCGGTATCCACGAGCACTTGATGCCCTTCGGTGCGAAAGTACAGGCAGATATAAGGCGTAGTTACTCCGTCCAGCGGAAGGTTGCGTTCGCGGAGCGCCGCTTCGTAATCCGACTTGCTGGCATTTACGAAGAATACCGCGGGCGGATATGTAAGACATCCGTCACTCACAGCCAGGCAATCGAATGCTCCAACCTTGAACCAATGGGATTCAGCATCCATGAACCTATCCTCGGGCGGGTAACGCAGCGCGACGCAACAGTTCCCGGAATCGCGGATCCGGGTAAAGAGCATCGAACGCCGGGTCCACGTTCAGGAACATCATCCGAGCCGAACGCTCTTCATTCGCGCGATCCAGCCAGACGAGAGTCCGCTCCCGATCAGCGAGGCCGGCATACATTCCAGCAATCGAATAGGCCGGCACGTACCTCTCATTACGCCGATTCTCAAGGCACTGGAGAACACTCCTGGCTTCGTCTTCCATCCTGCAAAGAGCGTAGGCCTGGCCCAACTCAGCCTGAAACCAAGAGCATTGGGGCGTCAGTTCGCAAGCCTTCTTCAAGTGTCCGACGGCCTCTTTGAACCGGCCCAATCGTTCCGAAACGAGCCCCAGCATGTAGTGAGTAACCGGGAAGGCTGGCTCAACCTCGATACTCTTTCTGCATTTTGCAAGCGCCTCTTCGTACCTTCGAGCGAAGTACGACGTTTGCGCATCGACAAAGTAGAGGACGGGAGAAAGCGGATCCGATTCGAGCGCCTGGCGAATCTGGTCCGCCGCCGCTCCGAACTCTCCCATCGAGGTGAGGAATTCTGCGTAGACCTGGCGGGCTCGCGCGCAGTTGGGATTGAGCCGAATGGCCTCCAGAGCTTCCTTTTCTGCGGATTCGAGATCGCGCTCATAGATAAAGTGGACGCTGCTCAGTGCGGCGTGAGCTTCGGGAAGGTATTTGTCAATTTCTAAGGCTTTCGCCGCCCACGCCTTTGCTTTGGGAAACGTCTCACCGGGCGGATTGTATCCCCAGTAACCAAGCGGCATGTAGGATTCGGCCATGCCCGCGTAAGCCACCGCGTAGGTGGGGTCGGCTTCAATGGCCTGCCGGAAGTATCCGATACCTCTGTGGATATTCTCCTCGCCCCGCTTGTTCCAGAAGTAGCGGCCCCTCAGAACGCAATCAAACGCAACCGAAGCAACGGGTCGTCCGGTTCCCGACCGTTGCCCCGGCTCGCGCGTCAACCGGGCATGAACCTTTTCGGCAATCGCCTGTGCCACCTCCGCCTGTAGCTTGAACACGTCCTCGAAGTCCCGCTCGTAGCTCTCGGCCCACAGGTGGTCGTCCTTTCTCGCTGCAATCAATTGGACAGTAATCCGGACCCGCTGGCCTGATCGAAGAATCGTACCTTCCACTAGGGCGTCAACATCCAGCCTGCGCGCAATCTCCGGGAGGGACTTTCGCGTCCGCTTGTAACACTGCACGGAGGTTCGAGAAATCACGCGAAGGCTTCCCGCCCTGGCGAGTTCCGTAATGAGTTGATCGGTCATCCCATCGGCGAAATACTCCTGCTCGGGGTCACGCGAAAGATTTACCAGTGGAAGGACCGCCAGCGACCGGATGGAATCTCGGCCCTCCCGCGATATGCTCTCGATCGACGGCAAGAACCGGTACCCGCGCCGTGGCAATGTCTCAATAAAGCGGGGCTTCTCTGCGACGTCGTGGAGTGCGATCCGGATCTGGCGGATGCTGAAATTAATGCTGTGCTCAAAATCGACGAAGGTATCCTCACTCCAGA
The DNA here is from genome assembly GCA_021805025.1 of Acidobacteriota bacterium. Taxonomy (GTDB): domain Bacteria; phylum Acidobacteriota; class Terriglobia; order Terriglobales; family Acidobacteriaceae; genus Telmatobacter. The sequence continues at coordinate 8,227 of JAJZGF010000094.1, read as the reverse complement.
TCACGTCTCGAATTTCATCGCGAGTAACAACCTGGGATGCTCTGGCGACCAGTAGGGCCAGAATTCTGGCCGGCTTCGGCTGCAGCGGGATCTGCTTGCCCTGCCTGCGCAAGACGCCGCTCTGCGCTTCGAACTCGAACGGCCCGAAGAGAATTACTGAACTTCGATCTGCGCTGGCGTTCACCTGGCATTGCCCTATGCCAAGGGCGACCTCCGGAGAAGTGAGTACATCGTATCTAATCCATTCATTTCAGGCAAGTTGAAAATGCTCCGCCGGCTCACCAAAAACTCACCTCCCGCACATTGATCCGAATTGGGGCGCCTCCTATTCTGGCAGCACTCGACGCGCATGCGCGCCAACTGGATGAGGTGAATCAGTCGCTGCGCGCATTGGTCGAAGCCGCCGAGTAGCCGTGCACGTTTCACAGGGCGCGCCTTAAGAAAGGGGACCCCATTATGCCTGCCAGTCTGCCCGCTCTCGAAACCACGACGGGCCTGCTCGAGCAGCAGGTCGAGTTCGTGACCGCATGGATTCAACTTCGCAAGGTGATGGTCGACAACTGTCCGGCTGCCCCGGCCCGCCCGTCGATGGGCTCAGCGGCACATTGACGGCTATGACCGAGGCGCTTCGGGTTGTATCCGAAGCGGTAAGTCGGATTGCCGCACAGGAGGCGCTTGCGGGCGCGCAAGCTGCCAGGTAGAGAAATGTCAAACGGCGCGGACGCGCACCTACGAGACGTTTGGAGGAAAGAAATGGCGATGAACGTTCAAGGAAAAGAGCAGACCCTGGACTTTCAAGCGATGGAAAACCGGCTTCGTCGCGCACTCGCATTGCTTGCTGCGTTGATCGCGCTTTGGCTTTGCGTCACACCAACCAGGGCGCATTCACAATCAGCTTCCAAGTCAGTGTCCTCGCCAGTCGCCGCGACCACCACGCCCCCAAAGACCGCTTCCGCACACACAACCAACCTGCTCGCAGGAAAGACAGAAAGCGAACGCACGCCCGGCGGCCAGCATGAGGGAATCCAGGTGCACGGCCACTGGGTGATCGAGGTGAAGAATCCGGATGGCAAAGTGACCACTCGGCGGGAGTTCGAGAACTCGATCCAGCCCTACGGCGCGGCATTTCTCGCTAGCCTGATCGCTGCAAACAACTCCTCTGGTGGGCTTTCCATCCTGCTCAACGGCGCAGGTACGACTTACGCGAATCTGAATGTTTTAACCGGGAGCTCTTTTCTTAACTTCAGCGAGGCCGGTCCATGTCTGCCATTGTCTGCTGGAGCGGCTTCAACCGGAGGACCCGCTGGGGGAACGACCTGCCTGATTACAAGTGCAAATGGAAATCTGAAGAACGCCGGGACCTCCTCCGGGGCTTTCCTAGGCCTTCTTTGTCTGGCCTTTCAGGCGTCTGCCTCCTCTACCAGCCAGACTGCTCCTTGTTCCACCAATCTGACTGAAACGGCGCCTGCATTTAGCGCTACCGGCATGTCCGGGAGTTCGGCGCAAGTCCAACTCCAGGGAAGCGTCACCGTCACGGCAGTGGGTGCCGGCTTGGTCACTGATGTGGAGACCGTCTTCACGGCCTGCGATGCAAACACGACCCCAGGCGCTTGCCTGAATGCCGGCGCGAATAATGGAGTTGGGACTGCGAGTCCGGTTGCCTTGAACCTGCTGACTCGGAGGCTCCTCGATGGTCAAAATGGAGATCCTCAGGCAGTGCCTTACAGCCCCGGCCAGACCATCAACGTCTCCGTCACCATCAGCTTCCAGTAGTCTCCAGCGGCGGCGAGCCATGGGTTGCGCGATGCGGAGAGGAGGCGGTATGCGGGGTTGGCGAGAGACAGCAATGGAAGCGAGCGCAAATCTGCGCAAGCGGCTGCGGGTTGCGCTGCGGTGGAGTCTGGTCGTGGCGCTTCTGCTGGGCTGCCTTCCCGCGCTCTATGCACAGGGCGGAACGACGCCCTCATTCACCACGCTTTACAACTTCTGCGCACAAATCGGCACCTGCCCGGATGGGGGGTATCCGCTCACGGGCCTTGTGCAGGGCGCCGACGGCGATTTCTATGGAACTACGCAAACTGGCGGATCGAGTGAGGGCACCGTCTTCAAGATCACCCCCTCCGGCGCGCTTACGACCCTCTGGAGCTTCTGTGTCACAAGCCAGATCGCCAACTGCCCCGGCGGCTACGACCCGTATGGACCGCTTGTTCAGGGCACGGACGGAAACTTTTATGGCGTGACGCGAAATGGCGGCCCGGCACCGGGATATGGAACCGTCTTCCAGATCACGCCTGCTGGCGTTTTGACCACGATCTACAGCTTTTGCTCATTGTCCACCTGTTCCGACGGAGCTTATCCCGAGGCTGGCTTGACCCTCGGCTCGGATGGAAACTTCTACGGAACCACCATCGGCTATTCGGGAGGCGGAACGGTCTTCAAGGTAACTCCCGGCGGCGCATTGACGACGCTCTATACTTTTTGCGCCTTACAAGGTTGCACGGATGGCAGCGGGCCGATGGGTCCGCCCATCGAAGGTACGGACGGCAACTTCTACGGCACGACCTCTGGCGGCGGTACGAGCGGAAATGGCGTGGTGTACAAATTGACCCCGTCCGGCACGCTCACGGTCCTGTACAGCTTTTGCTCGCAGGCGGGCTGTCTCGATGGCGCTCAGCCGCAGGGATCGCTGATCCAGGCGACGGATGGGAACTTCTACGGGACAACCTTGAATGGCGGTTTGAATGTAAACGGAGGGAACAACGGAACAATCTTCAAGATCACGCCGGGCGGGGCGCTTACCACACTGTATCTCTTCTGCTCCGTGCTGGTGCAGGGAGAATGTAACGATGGCACACAACCTGGAGCTGGGCTGATCCAGGGCACGGACGGAAATTTCTATGGAACCACCGAATCTGGCGGCACGGGAGCTGACGGCGGAACGGTCTACAAGATCACACCTGCGGGCGCCCAGACCGTGCTCTACAGCTTTTGTTCGCAGGGCGGAGGGAGCCAATGTACTGATGGATACAAGCCGCAAGGCAGTCTCGTGGAGGGCAGCGACGGCAACCTCTATGGCACGACCACCGGGTACGGAGCTTACGGTCAAGGTACAGTCTTTCGGGTCAACGCTGCTTTGACAACGATCCTTGTTCCCAACGTGGTGGGCCAGACGCAGGCCGCGGCAACAACCGCTATTAAAACTGCGGGCCTGACGGTGGGGACGATTACGCTGGAGGCGAGCACGACCGTCGCAGCGGGCGATGTGATCAGCCAGAGCCCAGCGGCCGGAACCGGAGTGGGTGCGGGAACCGCCGTGGCCCTTGTTGTATCCAGCGGCCCGCCGCCACCACCCGCCCCGATTGCCCTTGCGTTCAGCCCTTCGACGGCAACCAGCGCGGTGAGCGTGACCGCAACGGCAACCATCATGCCGATTGCCACGCCCGTAACCGGTACGGTGAATTTCACGGCATCGTTCAACAACACACTGACGACGCTGTGCGCGCAGGCTCCGGTAGCCAGCGTCTCTGCAAGCTGGCAGGCCACCTGCACTTTTACTGAGGACATTCCGGGCACCTACACCATCACGGCAGTCTATTCCGGTGACGCGCTGAACGGAGGCAACACCAGCAGCGCGGTCCTCACTGTCAATCAGGGTTTGATTCCGGTGCTGACCAATGTGGCCAACAGCCGCAATGCGCTGGCCATCAACGCCAACAATTCTCCCGGGCTTCAGTTCAACGCTGTGCTCAACAACGATTCGTCTGTGAGCCTGCTGGTGAACGGATCGATTCTGGCTGGGCAGGGCTGTCCGGCGTTTGCCGGCTTGAGTAGCGGACTCGCAGCCGGTGCCGTGTATGTGGACTTCGCCAACAGCATCATCTACCTGGCCATGTTCAGCTACAACAGCGGGTTGTATGCGGCCTATGAGTCAATCAACCAGGCAGGCGCCTGCACGCAGGGTCCGCTGTTGCAGCTTAGCGCAACCGGCCTCGGCTCGCCTGCCGTGGAGCTTAACGTAGACACCGCACAAGGGAACATGTATGTTCTCAGCGCAAACGGAGGCGGCCTTCCCGATCCGCTTTATCTGCTGCCCACCGCTCCCTGGTCTGCAACTTCGTTGCCGGTGCCGGTTCAGCTTACCCTGGATTATTCGGCGCAATATGGGCCCATCGAGATCGATCCGTCGAATCACATGGTGTACATCAACGATCTGGGCGGCTCGGCATATGGGCAGGCCGGAACCTATGCGACCGCCGGGTTCTTTGTCTACAGCCCAACCCAGAGCGCCACGCCTGCGAACAATCTGCAGCACGTGGTGGGATACATCAGCGGCGGCGCGACCACCCCGTTCAACGTGGCCACGCTGCTGACGAATGGCGCAGGCAAGGTGGTGCTGGCCAATGAGAACCCCAGTGCGTCTACGACAAGCCTCGCGGTTCCGCTCACAATTCTGGACACGACGCAGTTCAGCTTCTTCAGCAATACGCAGACGGTGAGCAGCGGCGGGGTGAATATTACGCCCGGTGCAGGTCTTTCCACGATTCCCGCTGTCACGCAGTACAGCGCCCTTGGCGGGGCGGATATCGACGCCCCCAATAGCGTGGTCTACGCCTACGGGTTTAACGACAGCAACTCAAGTCAACCGGGCATCCTGCTCGACTATAACCTGCTAAATCCACCGGCCTCGGCGGAGACTGTGCTGAGCAACAATATTCCCGCGCCCGTGAACTATAACTCCACCCTCGCGTGGAGCCAACTGAACTACGACCCTGTGTCGACAGAGATGGTACTTTCTGTGCCCAGCCTAAGCTCTGGCACGCTGGGCATGACCTCGCCGCTTTGTGACGGTAGTCCGACGCTGACGCAACTGGTGGGGAATAGCGCGTCTCCGTCGCCGATCAACCCGCCGGTGGTGAATACCGCCTCAGGCTACGTGTACGCCGTGGAGGGAGCCAGCTTGGGAACGTCGCCGCAAAGTCCAGGCATTGTGTCCGTAGCGCCCCCGCCTGCAGGCTGCGGACAAACTCCGCCTATCCATATCTCCCCGGCAACGCTGCCTCCGGGTGCGGTTGCATCGGCATACTCACAGACGCTCACGGCGTCAGGCGGAAGCGGCACAGGCTATACATGGACCGTGCAGTCCGGAACGGCGCTCTCCGCAACGGGCCTGACTCTCTCCAGTGCAGGTGTCATCTCGGGTACTCCCACGCAGGCTGAAGCCGCAGCTCCCGTCACGGTGCAGGCCACAGACTCGGCGGGCAACACTGGCACGCAAAGTTACCAGCTCACCATTTACCCAACGCTCGGCATTGTTGGAGCGCCTCCCGCAGGACCTCTCGGAGTGCCGTATTCCTACACCTTCACAGGAACTGGCGGCAGCGGATCGGGATATACCTTCTCCGTTACGACAGGCGCGACAGCCTTGACCGCGCTGGGAATGAGTCTCTCCTCCAGCGGCACACTGAGCGGAACGCCCACCGCTACAGGTTCCACAAACTTCACGCTTCAGGTGACCGACTCGGCCGGCGATACAGCGGTAAGGCCGTATGCGCTCACGATCACGTCCGTATTGATTATCGCGCCCGCATCGCTGCCGGCCGGCACCGCAGGCACAGCGTACTCCGCGTCGTTGACCGCGACCGGAGGCAGTGGAACCGGATACACCTGGTCGGTCTCCGCCGGTGCTGCGAGTCTCACCGCGCTTGGCCTGAGCCTCTCATCCACTGGAATTCTGAACGGCACACCCACCGCGGCGGGGCAAGCTGCCTTCACGGCGCAGGTCACGGATTCGTTCGGAGAAATCGCTACGCAAGCCTATACGCTCGTCATCAACGCCGCAGTCTCTGGTCCCGTGAACGTCAATGATCCGGAAACGATCACTGTCAACGACAGCCAGACAAGCGTTCAGATCATCGATGCGACCGATCCGGAAACCATCAAGGTGACGGATACCGTGTCCGTCTGGACAATCACCCCAACGACGACCACGCTGACGATTTCACCTTCGTCCGCCTCTGCCGGCCAGCCGGTGACATTTACCGCAACCGTTGCACCCACGATGGGCAGCGGCACGCCAACGGGGTCCGTCACAATCTCCTGCACGAACTCGGCGTCGAACCAGTCGGTTACCTCCGGCCCAATCGCCCTCGCAGGCGGCAGCGCCGTATGGACGACAGCCAGCGTACCGGCGGGCGTCTATACCAATTGCTTCACTGCTGCCTACTCCGGCGACACAAGCTTTGCGTCGTCGACTTCTGCGGCCCAAAGTCTGACCGTTACCGACTTTCAAATCCATTTATCCGCTCCACCTGTCCTGGTTCTCTGGCCGGGACACACCGTCACTTTCAGCTTCACGGTGGCACCGGTAGCCGGTGCGTTCAACGGCACCGTGAGCTTCACGATGACCGGACTGCCACCCGGAGTGACCGCAACCTCCAATCCTCCATCCGTCATACCCGGCAACAATCCGACAACTGTCACGGTCACATTGAGCGCAATCGGCCTTGCACAAGCTGAAGAGCCAAGGGGAACGGCAGGATCGGCAGCGCCGCTCCTCTTTGCACTGGTGCTGCCGCTTCTCGGCCTTGGCCGCGTGCGCCGCAGGATACGCGAAGGCGGATGGAGGATGCTGGTCGTCCTCTTCTTGCTCATCGGTGTGGCCGGGCTGAGCTCGTGCGGAACCGCAAGCGGATTCTTCAATCAATCTCCGCAGACCTACACCGTGACCTTGACGGCAACCAGCGGCACGGCACAGCACTCGACCCCGATCAGCCTGACGGTGGAATAGGAGACGGAATGAGACCTCCATCAGGAGCCGCGATTGCAATGGCATGCTGCCTGGCGTTGAGCGCGCACGCCCAGACTCGCCGCATCGCATCCCCGGCTTCCCTTGAAGTCACACTGGCTTACAGTGCCGATCACACCAATGGCCTGGTTGGCGGCTGCGGTTGCTTCTGGATGGACGGCGGCAAGGTGGAAGCCAACGGCAGCTTGCCTCACGGGTTCGGAGTGGTGGCGGAAGTCGGAGCAGAATACGCCGGCAACATCAACGGCGCAAACGAAAACCTGGGTCTGGTGACCTATCTCTTTGGACCGCGCTACACGCTCCGCAACCGGAGCCGGATCGACCCGTTTGCGCAATTCCTCGTGGGCGGAGTGCATGCCTTCGACGGCCTGTTCCCCAGCGCGGCGCAGTCCGTCCCCAATCCGGATGCTCTGGCCTTTGCCACCGGCGGAGGCGTCAATGTCGGACTGTCGCGTCATCTTGCATGGCGCGCAGTACAGGCCGACTACCTTCAAACACAACTGCCCAATGCGGGGAGCAACCGCCAGGATCACCTGCGCGTCGGGGCGGGAATCGTATTTCGGTTCTTTTAAGCGACGCTGAAATGGGATGCGGTCGAACTTGCGTCGTCAAGCTCGTCAAGAGATTTCCTGAGGTGGAGCACTGGCAGTGAGTTGTTTGGATGCTTGAGCTGCGAAGAACGTGGCAGGACTACTACAGATGCCGGATTACTTCCGGCGCATACCGCGCCTATGACAGCCAGGAATGTGTTGCGGGACACGCGCGTTGACTCGAACCGCGTACGTGCGCACAAGCGACCAGAGAAGCAGGCAGTCCGAACACGGACCGGACGGTTACGGCAGGTCAAGTTACGTGGACTGGATAAGATGGGTTGGTTGTTCGTCTTCACCCGTGCCAAAATCTATACGTTTTGGAACGGCCGGATCAGGAACACCAGACCATTGGATTAGTTGGGTTTACGAGGCCGGTTTTCCGCCCCCTCTTGTAACAGCGTGGATCATTTGGTGGGACGTCGCTCAGGACGCTCTCCGTTTGCATGAGCAGGCGGTCTTGCACGGGGTGGCCTATTCCATTGCAGCTGATCGCGCAACGCCTCGGGACGGCAAGTTGACGGGAAACGGCCGACGCGCTCTATTGGTTCCAGATCGGCCGGCGGCTTCGGCACAAGGGCGCGTCGGCGACAAACCTGACCGAGACTCAGCCGCGATCAGGATTCTCCGTCTGTGGCTAATGTAGGGTACACAAACTTCAATTCCGAGCGTTCCTTCCCTTTGTGATTGACTTGGCCTTAAACCGCGCTTATTCCTGAGTTTTTGTTTTCTTGCCCACCTCTTGCTCAATGGTCTTTCCGGTTCGTTTTTGAACTGCTTGCCGCAGAATGATTTCGATCTGTCCGTTGACGCTGCGCAATTCATCCTGGGC
>JAJZGF010000093.1 GCA_021805025.1 Acidobacteriota bacterium | reverse complement strand
GAACGTTGGAGATGACCATGAATAGGAGAGAAATCGTGCGGCTGGAACGGCCGCAGTCACTGAATGCTTCGGCGACGTTGGCGAAGGCGGTGGCGCGCGAGGGGCTGGGACGGCTGCGGGGGTGAAGGGATTGCCGGGCCGCAGGAGCGATGCCTGGGCGTCCGGCAGCCTCTTCGGACGACCCGCTCATCGCGCAAGGCCGCGATGAACTGGGCACACACTCCTGAAACCTCAAGACGTGTACTCAGGAGCGATGAGCGGGTCACTTGCCGATTATTGCCGCGCTTTCGGGTCCTGCCCAGAGACCATGATCGTTACAGTGTTCGACTTGACTGTTACTTTCCTCCCCAAACTGCCTGGTAAGACCACGTTGCGAATCACTGTAATGTCATATCTGCCAGGCTTGGTCATATCAAACTCGGAGCTCACCCATAATGGAAATTTCACACTCTCGCCGGGCTTGATTCCTTCAATGATCCGACCGCAAGGAACCACTCCCGTGGATGGGACCTGAATCGGAATTCTGCGTGAATCAGGGGACCGTTCTGATGGCTGCTTCATCAATTCCTTCTTTTGAACAGGCACACCGTCATGCAAGACCTCAATTCGATGAGTTATCATTGCGTCGCAATAATCGATATCTCCTGAACCCAGGTTCGGTGGGCCAGCCTCGCGACGGCGACTGGCGGGCGGCGTTCGCGATCTACGACGATGCGCAGGCCTCATTCACTTGGTTCAGGGTTCCCTATGAGGTGCTCACAGCACAGCGCCGGATTCGGCGCACTGGCCTCCCTGAGGAATTATCGAGCCGTCTCCGGGATGGTAGCTGAGCGATGAAAGTGACGCGGGAAAATACCAGACGCCATGATCGAGGGCGGGGCATCCCTTTGGTCCAAAAGGGCCTTAGATCTTGATGTCGGCGAAAGATTCGACCGGAGAAGCGGAATCTATGGCAACGCGCAAAGATCAGAAACTCAAGACAAGACCAAAATCCAGGCACGGTATGTCAATACCTGCGTCAAAAGGTCGACTTCGTAAAGAGAGGCCCCCAAAAGAGATGGCGCGCTTCGTGATGCCGCGGCGATGGAGAGCATTACCTGCGACTGGCGCTGTAGCCGCTTTGATAGCTGAACGAAATGAAAGGGACGATGAATTAGCCGAACAAATCGCCCGGTCGCTTGAATGGCGTCGCCGTTCACGGGATCATGGTGAGGATGATCTTGGTGGCGCACGAAGAGAAAAGCGCGTTCGAGTAACGGTAATGCTCGAAGATGATCTAATCAGGACTGCGCAGTCGTACACGGGCATCAAGCAGAAATCGGCGTTGATTCAGACAGCTCTTACGCAGTTGATCGAGCGGGAAGCGGCCAGGAAGCTGGCCGCCATGGGCGGAACAATGCCCAATTCGAAGTAAGTTCCTCGGCGGAGATTGCCAGGAAAATGACTTCAACAGCTGCTTCACGCCCGATTCGCTCGATGGGCAAGGTCTACTGTTCGTCGCGATAACGCGGCGCTGAATTGATAGGAAGAGGAAAGTCAATGCGCTTGGTAATAACCACCGATACCCACGGTCGTCACGATTTGATTAAGGATCTCCCCGACGGCGATGTCTTCGCTCATGCCGGCGACTTCATGAATTACGGCCTGCACCCGGAAGAAATACTCTCGTTCAATCGCTGGCTGGCTAAACAGCCGTTCGAACACAAGGTGGTTTGTGGTGGAAATCACGACAGGCTTTTCCAATTGTCCAGACTGCTTGCGCGAGAGTAGCTGAGCGACGCCACCTACATCGAGAACACAGGAGTGACGATCGATGGTGTTTCTTTTTGGGACTCGCCGTATACACCGGAATTCTTGCGTTGGGCATTCATGTACCGCCGCGGGGCGGAGGCCAAGCGGTGTTGGGCCCAGATACCCAAGAATCTCGATGTCCTTATCACGCACGGGCCGCCTTACGGCATTCTGGACCAGACTACGCTTGGGGGGAGAACACCTCGGATGCATGGAACTGCTCAAGGCTGTGAAGTGGCCATATTCACGGAGGCGCGCGCACCTACGAGAACGGCGACACCCAGTTCGTCAATGCCGCATACCTCGACGAGCAGTACAGGCCGGCGGAGCCAGCGGGCATCATACGCGTCGTCGATCTATAGGTTTGCCCCGCCCGAATCGGCAAACAGGGTTAGCAGGGCAGTAAGGAGTGATCAGATGGTGAAAGAGATGAAGGGAGTCTGTTTGCTCTTCAGTGAAACCGGCACGGAGGGCGGCTGGTGGGGCGATGCAGGAAGACGGCTATGGCACCGAGGATGGGCAACTGGGATAGGGCGAAGCACGATGCGCGCAACGCTGTGTGTCAATGATTTGCTTGAAGCGTCGCACGAAGCTGATCAACAGCAGCGCGTTCACGCTGGTACTGGTCGCCTGCCACGATACGCTCGTCCTCAGTGAGGTCTTCAAGGAAGCGAAAGCCCCGTACACACGTGTGGGTGATGGCGTCGCGGTCTATCGCGATTGCCCGATTTGTGAGTTGGCGTAGATCATCCCAATCGAATTCACGTCCGTCCTCGAACTTGCGCATGAGGCGAGCGGGGTCGAAAGAATCACGCGCCTGCCAGAGTTTGAGCACGACAAGCCTGCGGATAAGCGCCTGGTCTAGCGGGCGCGTGGCGAACATTCCAAGATCGAAGATGTCGCGCGCCTTGTTGCGCTGATAACAGGCCCGAAGTTTCTCTGCCAGTATTTCGGGGAGCGCCAGACAAGCAATGTCGGGCGGCGCGAATTGCAGGAACCGGAAATAGCTTTGCGTAATCTGCGGCCGCCGCTCAGTCGGCAGGGTCGGCGTCTCGCGGCGGCTGATCTGGAGCTTGATTTCGCTGCCGGCCTGATTCCAGTCGTGGGTATAGGTAGGATTGACGCCCCACGACAAGCCGTCCTGCGTTTCGTAGTAGCTACCGTCGGGGATGGCGAATTGGATGCCGTGATAGGGCTGTTCAAACGCGGCCATCATGGCAAGGATGATATCTTCGTGATCGTGTTCCTCGATGGCGGTGAAATCGAGGTCAGTTGAAAAGCGGCCCTGGGTGCCGAGAAACATCTTGCGAAGGCATGTTCCGCCTTTGAATGCGAGCTTGTCCAGAATGCCGCGCTCGGCCAGAAGCTGGAGTAGGAAGGTGAGAACGGTCTCCTTTTCCGCGATCATGATGTCGCGCAGGCCGGACTCGTTGGCGTAGCGTTGGACTTGTACCCGCGTAAGCATCCTATGTTTCCTTCCTGACGGTTTTGCTGCGGCCCATGCCCGGGCTGTCGCGGAGTTCGTCCTGCGGAACATTCACGAAGATCCGCCACGTCTTGTCGTAGCCGATGGCGTCGCGCACTTTTTTCGCGCGTGAAGGGCCGAGTGTAACGGTGCTGGTGCGTCCTCTTAGGTTCATTAGCCCATCGCGTATGTTCGGGGGAATGTCGGCCTGAACATGATCGGCAAGCCATCCGAACCGGCGCACAAGAGCGCCCTCACCAATTCGCTCCAGATAGGCGAGAGCCTTGGACCAGTCAAAGCGGCGGCTGGCGGTGGCCAGGATCGTGGCGGCCTCGCCGACGCCGCCGGCGAGGTCAGGGCGGTCGATGCAGTCGATGGCGGTCTTTTCCCTGTCTGAGATCGTGACCTTGAAACCGAGCACATCGACGGAACCGGAGCCGAAGAATTTGTTTTGCGCAGGATTGACGATCTGAATACGGGACTCGCCCGCATTGCGCGGGCGCAGCCGTGTGGGCGTCACGAGATAAATAATGTTGCGGTGCTGCGTCGTCAGGCCGTAGTGGGCGGCGGCGGTACCGTAGCCTATGTAGTAGGGATCGGCTATCAGGCTCGCGCGGGCCAGAAGATTGCTGTCGCCGAGCACGTCGGGGCCCTGCTCGGGGGGGATGACGAGGTATTCCCCCCAGGCGGCCCGTTCAAGCCAGCCCTTGCGGCGCAGGGCCTCGATGACGTGGTCCGCCGCCTTGGCGCTGCCGCCGAGCAGGGTGATGATCTCCGCGCGCGTGGCCGTACGCTGGCGCTGTTCGGTCAGCGCTAGTACCACGCGGCTTTCCTGCGTAGAAAGGGTGCGGATAGCGGGTTCCACGGCCTCTTCTTCCTTTGTAACGAAACCCCCTTATTAAGGGGGTTTTAATGAACAATATAACTGATTGACGGTGAAAGTCAAGCGCATTATGTAACGAAACACCCTTATTGGGGGTGTTTCGTTACATAATGCGATAATAATCTTCGGAAGTATGCGCTACGCAACTTTGAATGGCCGGACATTTCCTGTTCTCTCCCGACGCTGATTGCTTCGCCAGCCCTCTGCGGTTTCTTTTTTCTGGAGAGACCGCTTCATTGCGTCTTTCCAATCACCCTCAATTTTCAGCGTATCTGCCCTGGGACCGCGCTTTGCACCTGTCCGCGCTGCCGGAGTTCGCTTCGTCGCTTTCTTCGGTGGTGCCCTCTTTGTCGCCATACTTAACCGCTCCCTTACGCGGCTGGCAGTACTGCTGTTTGCAGTCCTGGCAACGCCACAGATACCTCTTACTGCGCTCGCCCGTCTTGGCATCTACCATCTTGTACAGATTCACACTCCACCATGGACAAAGCAGGGATTGGCGCTCCAGCGCTGATGCTCCAGAAACTCAACCGCCGCCAATTCATTCGAGCACGCAACAGGAATCGGCTCTACGATGGGCGAGTCCGAAAGCTGATGTTTGGGGACCTTCCTTGTCACGGTTTTATTGAGCTACTTAACGCAAGTTGCGTAAAGTACAAAGTTTCATGGAAGCACAGTTTTCGCAAAATACTTCAGTTTTTCCATCCAATCATCCGGTGGCAATGGAACGTGCTCATCAGGATTGAAAGTGACGTATGGAGATCGATTGAGTTTGATCCACGCCCGGTCAAGCATGGTCTTTGTGTCCTCGGGCATCGATACAGCCTTTTCTGAAGTGAGCACAATTACATCGGAGTCATATCCAACGCCGGGATCGTTTTCAGCCTGAATCTTCGCGTCGAAGACTTCGTATAATGCACGGTCGATGGGAAACTTTCTTTCCCACTCGGTTGAAAGAAGCCGCTGCAAGGCATAACCAGACCCGCTACCAATGGAGCAGAATCCACTCGGCGTCATGTCCGTGCAGATACCCGGGGAATCTAGTGTAGTGTCTCCGAAATGACTATACAGGGAGGGCTTGTCTGGCTTTGTTTATCTTGTCCAGAGTCTCTTGTCCCTTCGCATTCCAGACATAACGAGTTGGATGGGCATTGCGTTCGGCCAGGTAGTCCAGGATCTGGTCGCAGAGGTCTTTGACGTGGCGGAAGCTACCCTCGCGCACCACCTGTTCGGTCAAGTCTCGGAAGAACCGCTCGACGAGATTCATCCAGGATGCGGAGGTGGGTGTGAAGTGTATGTAGAAACGCTTGTGCTTGGCCAGCCATGCCTTTACCTCCGGATGTTTGTGGGTGGCGTAGTTATCGACGATCAGGTGCAGATCGAGTTCCTTGGGCGTCTCCCGGTCGATGCGTTTGAGAAACTTGAGCCACTCCTGATGGCGGTGCTTGACGTCCAGCATGGAGACGATCTTTCCCTCCAGGTAGTTCAAGGCGGCAAACAGGGTGATGGTGCCGTGGCGGATGTAGTCGTGGGTGGCGGTGCGGATATGGCCTATGCCCAGCGGCAGCGCCGGCTGCGTACGTTCCAGGGCCTGGCATTGACTCTTCTCGTCGCAGCACAGCACCAGCGCTTTATCGGGCGGGTTCAGATAAAGGCCGATCACATCCCAGAACTTCTCCTCGAAGTGCGCATCGGTGGAGACCTTGAAGGTGCGCGTCAGGTGCGGTTGGATGTCGTTGCTGCGCCAAAGCCTCTGCACCGTGCTGGCCGATACTTTCTGTGCCCGGGCCATGGAGCGGCAACTCCAGCGCGTGCGATGCGCCGGAGGCTGCACGGCCCCGGTCACAATGGCCTGTTTGATCTTGGCGTCCAGATACGGTTTACGGCCTCGGCCCGGCGCATCGCCTAACCCGGCCAGCCCCTGTTCCACGAAGCGCTGCCGCCACAGGCGCACCGTGTGCCGGTTGACTCCCACTTGCGCGGCTACGGCCCTGTCCGCTTGGCCGTCGGCCCACAGCAGCACGATGCGGGCGCGAACCACCATGCGCTGCTCGGAAGTTTTCGACGCGAGCACGCGCTGCAGAGCCGCGCGGTCAGACTCGCTCAGTGCAAAACCTGCAAGCGCAGAGTTCATGCCTGACACGGTACACCAATGCCCCGTAAATGTATAGACAATTATGAGACACTACACTAGAATGAGGGCGCAAATTGGAGCGCAGTTAGCGAGCTTGATCTGTATCTTGCAGATTCTAAAAGGTGCTTCGGTATCATCCGCGCCGCACTAAGTCTTTTAGAATCAGTTTAGGACTTCCCTCATAACCCAACCGAGAATCCGATCAATAGCGACCGAGCCCCTTTATTTGCTTTAGGTTACGGCGGTATCGTGCCAAACCGAGGGCGCAATTTGAGGCGCAATAAGCCTGTACAAGCTGTCCCTATCGATTCTCCGCGAACGCTAGTGTCCTCTCTTGAGCGCCGGATCGGGGTTTTTCTTCACCCAAGTTCTCTTCGCAACGCGTGCTCCTTGACATTAGTAGAGATATAGTCGAATAATTATTCGACTATGATTGCGATAGAGAATGCCTACGATCACTGCCGGCAACTGCTCGTTGAGCGACTGGGGGAATCGGCCCCAGGGCGCATCCAGATTCTGACCGGACCACGGCAGGTAGGAAAGACCACGTTGCTGCTTGAACTCGCCGAGCAGTTCGGTGAACAGGCGGCCTACGTCGCGGGCGACGATCCGAATGCCACTCTACCCGGCTTTTGGGAACGGCGCTGGGCGGATGCTGAGACGCGCGCACGGCAAGGAACGGCGCTCCTGCTACTGGACGAGGTACATCTCATCCCCGATTGGGCTGCGAAGCTCAAGAGCAACTGGGATCGTATACGCCGCGAGAAGATTCCTGTTCATGTCGTTGCGACTGGCTCTTCGGCTCTGCGCGTAGCAACCGGATCGCGGGAGAGTCTGGCTGGCCGCTTCGAGCGGATGACTCTCAGTCATTGGCCCGCCGTCTCATTGGCTGCAGCCTTTCACCTTTCTCCTCAAGAAGCCGCTCTGAGCCTCGTGCGTTTCGGCTCATATCCAGGCGCAGTAGAACTGGAGAAAAATCCGTCACGGTGGCGGGCCTATCTGCGTGATGCCATCATCGAACCGGCAATCGGTCGCGATGTGCTGGTGCTGGGCGCGGTGCGGCGTCCGGCCCTGCTGCGCCAAGTCTTCGCGGTAGCGATCGGTTCACCAGCACAGATCGTCTCTCTCCAAAAAATACAAGGCCAGCTTCAGGACAGCGGAGCGCTCGAAACGGTTGCGAACTATCTTGCGCTTTTGCAGGACGCATACCTGATCGCACCTCTCGAAAAGTATGCAAAGCAGGCTCACAGACGCCGGTCATCCCCGCCGAAGCTCGTGACGCTGAACAACGGACTGCTTTCGGCCATGCATCCGAACGGCGCTCCCGATCAGGAACGTGAGCCGGAGCGCTTCGGTCATTGGGTCGAGAATGCCTGTTTAGCTTTCGGAGCCAACCAAGGCCAGCAGGTTACTTATTGGCGCGAGGAACCGCTCGAAATCGATGCTGTCTTCGAGGGTAGCTGGGGAAACTGGGCTGTCGAGGTCAAAACAGGTCGATTTAGCGGCCAGGATTTACGCGGCCTTCTGGAGTTCTGTCGCCGCTATCCGGCGTTCACTCCACTGGTGATTACTGCTCCCGGCGACGAAGAGAGCGCCAGGAGATATGGGCTGCAGAGCATCAGTTGGGAGAATTTCCTTATCTCCGGTCCGCCTGGAGATAAGATCGACCGCGGGGCGTAAGGCAAACTCGACGGATTGAAAAGACTCGAAAACTGGGGCTCAAACTGAGACGCAATAACACGATGCGGTAGAAGGCAATTGATCCTTCGCCAACTCGCTTCAAGGTGATTTCTGAATTCATCGCCGCGAGAACAATGTTTCAGTGGAGTAATATCATTTCCAAAAGCAAACAGTTCAATTCATGGCAGGTCGGACGGAGTAATGAACTATTGGCTTACGACTCATTGGCCCCGCTCGCAAGATACTCCGAATAGTGAGCCCTATGGAGAGGTTTGGGTCAAGGACGGACAACGGGATGTCATTCAGCAGTTGGCTCTTGGGAACCTGGTCTTCATATACGAGGCTCAATCAGGCCCATTGCCGTTGGGGCGCAGACCGGACGGAAGTAGATACAGGCGGCCGAAGGCTCAAGGAAAGGCGGCCCTGGTAGCGCTCGTTCGGGTCACCCAACCCGCCATCCAGCCGCCAGACAGCGCTCCTGACCTCTACGACAATGGCGAGGAAATGTGGTGGCGCTATCGTGCCTCCACGGAGTCCGTTAACTCTGGAGCGTGCATCCCGCGCGAAGAGTTTCTCCCTATCATTGGCTACAGCCCGAATTGGAATCTTCACGGATTCGGAGATAACCATTCCGGAGCTAGCCTCGCTCCCGCATGGCCGACTCAATGGCCATCTGGCTGTCGTCCTTGAGTGCATTGGCGGATTTTGCACGAACCGAAGGGCTGCTCGCGTTCACGGTGAATTTCTTGAAGTATCGCGGAACGCACTCTAAACTTTTTCTCTCGATGGCCGATGTATACACCGTACTTAGCAGGGGTTCGCCTCGCGTTTAAAACAACAAAGCAAGGGCACGTGGTACAGCCCGGCCCTAGCTCCGCTAGGTGGGAGACGACGAACCCCGTTCGAGGGGTCTGTATCAAAACAATCGGTCGGTACCGAAATGTCGGCTAGCCTTCAGGTTTCCACGGGGCGGCAGGTTGCCGTAAAACGGCCAAGCCTCTCTCGTGACACGCGCCAAAGGATCGGTTTCCACTCCGCGGCTTAATCACTCTAAAGCCAGGTGAGTCGCTGGATGCAAGCCGATTCCCAATACCGATCCTCATTCGTCGAGGAAACAGTCTTCGATTAGTGTTTTGGCGTGTTTACGCCTGCTGACAAGTCGGAGCCTCATCGTTCGACCGGGATGACCTCGCGGTGGCAAAGCGGGATGAGCTCGTTTGCAGCTACGGTAAATCGTGGTGTTCTGCGGCATGGTAACATTCGCGCATGCAATTAACTCCAGTACAGGTATTTGAGCGTTACGTCGACGCTTGGAATCGTCATGATGCGTCTGGCATTGTCGCTGCGTTTGCTGACGGTGGCACTTACACGGATCCGGCCAGCTCTGGTCCCCTTACTGGAGCAGCGTTAGGAACCTACGCAGAATCCCTCTGGAACTACTTCCCCGATTTGAGCTTCGAGATAGTAAGCCTTACCCACAACGATCAGGGGCTCGTTTCAGCCGAGTGGCTTCTAAAAGGGACGAACACGGGGCCCATGCAAGGACTGCCGCCGACTGGCCGGCGAGTGAATCTCGCAGGAGCCGATTTCGCTCGCATCGGCGGCGAGAAGATCGTGTCCCTGCAAGGCTATTTCGATACTGGCGCGATACCTCGTGCCTTGGGCATGGACGTCATCGTCCAGCCCACCTCGATCGGACCTTTTGGATTCGGCACCAGCGTTCGGGCAAGCAACGGAAGCACCGCACTGCCCGGTGCTTTCAGCATCACCAACTTCTTTGCACGAGATGCAGAGGAGGTAGATCTGATCCATGAGAGCGGTCGCAAGATTGCGATGGAGATGCTGTCCATGCCTGGGTTCATCAGCATGGTTTCAGTTGTTGTGGGAGATTGCCTGATGACCATCACTGCGTGGGAAACCCGTGAAGCTATGGCACCTCTGATGAAGCAGGGAGAGCATCGTTCGATGGTCGGTCGCTACTTCAAGTCAGAATTCGGACGGGGCGGGATGACTGGAGTGTGGGTACCAGGACGCCTGAATGCACGTCGCGTCCGCTGCCCTGGTTGCAACGCCATGACCCCGGTTGAAGCTCCGCAACAGAATTGCCAGTGCGGCGCTGTACTACCGGATCCGCTTGCCTATTGGTAATCGAATTTTTGGTTTCTACAGTGAGCATGACGTGGAGGCAAACCTATTCACTCGAAACAGCATGGGTCTGAGCTGACGGTGTATGGGGCGGCGGGGCAGGGTGCTCGTGCTCCTCTCTAAGCGAAACCCCGATAGAGAAAAGTCTTCCCGCTGAGGATCAATGCTCAAGGGCTCGTCCTCGTGTTAGTCTTAGACGCGTTCCCCACCCGCAAGAAACCAGATTTCGGAGCGGCCTGATGCCTCGTCTTCTCCCTCGATCTCTTTGCATGCTTGCATTCATTGCAGCGACCGTTTCCTGCTTCTCGGCCGATCGGGTTGTCTTCACCCGGATAGGTCCAACCGCGTCCACTCTATTCATCTCGAACGCCGATGGTTCCGCGGAGCGGCCGCTTACGCAACCAGACTCCCTCAATTACAGCCCCGCGTGGTCTCCCAAGGGAGACTGGATTACTTTCACCTCGGAGCGGGCCGGCCCCGCCAATCTCTTTCGAATGCATCCAGACGGCAGCGATCTCGAGCGGCTCACCGCCGACGCGGCCTACGATGATCAGGCCGCATTCTCTCCCGATGGCGGGCAGATTGTCTTTGTTTCTACGAGGGCCGAGGGGTTTGCGAATCTTTGGGTCCTGGACCTCGCCAGTCGCAAGTCGCGAGCCTTGACTACGGGGAAGGGTGGCGATTTCAGACCAGCGTGGTCTCCCGATGGCCGCTGGATCGCCTTCTCTTCAGACCGCGACAGCAGTCTTCCCACGGCGAAGAACCGTTGGGAGCGGCTCCAGCTCGTCGACATCTATCTCATTCACCCCGACGGTTCGGGGCTCCGGCATATTTCGCAGCATGGGGACTTCTGCGGCAGCCCCAAATGGACCCCTGACAGCAAGAATGTCGTGACCTACTGCATGTCAGCGCAAGATACATGGACCGACCGGACCAAGATGCTCAGGTCTTATGCAGACGATGCAGCGAACCAGGTGTACAGCATTGATATCGCCACCAGCTCTATGGTTGCCATTACCACTGGGCCGGGTGTCAAACTGGCGCCGTCGGTTCTTTCCAAGGGCAACGTTGCTTACATGCGCGGCGACGGAGCCAGGATCGAGATTGTTTCTGCCGATGGTAAGACAGGCCCCTCCGGTGCGGACCTCGCGGCGAATCCAGTTGCGTGGTCGCCTGATGGCAGACACGTTGTCTACTGCCGTACGGCGTTCAGGCCGAACTCCGGACCGGTGCATCAATGGAGCCGGAATCCGGACTTTGATCTTTACGCAACGACCGAAATGCCGGCCTACGACCGAACCGGAACGCGGCTGGCAGTTTCAAACATCGTTCCGGGTGGGCTGACCAGTCTCGTGGTCATCGACGGCAGCCAGCCGGCGCATGCCATCCTCGAGCGAAAAGACTTGATCCTGGCCCCTCAATGGTCGCCAGACAGCAAACAGATTGTTGTCGGTGTGGGCGCTTTCACTGCGTTTCTTGACTTTGCCGCGGGAACCAAGACGCCCATCGATCGCGTAAATGGCGGAGCGCAGGTGGCGATCCTCAATGCCGATGGCACCGGCTTTCGTTTCCTGACCTCGGGGCACAATAACAATGGTTTTGCAGCCTTTTCGCCCGACGGCAGTCACATCGTCTACCGCACCGCCGGATCCGATGGCGAAGGTCTGCGCATTATGAATCTTGCCGACGGCTCGGTGACCGCGTTGACCGATCAGTATGACAACTTTCCGTTGTGGTCACCGCGTGGAGACCAGATCGCTTTCGTGCGCAACATTGCCGGCGACTTCGAAGTAATGACGATCCAGCCCGACGGAAAAGCTGTAACCCAATTGACGCACACCCACGGTAATGAAGCGCACCTGGCCTGGTCTCCTGACGGCGAGCGGATTTTATTTACGAGTTCACGAATGGGATTCAAGGACGAGACCCTCTACACCGGCAGCCCGCAGCCGTATGGCGAGATATTCGTGATGAACTTGGACGGCACTCATGCGGAGCAACTCACCGACGACCAGTGGGAAGAAGGCGCTCCCGCCTGGCAGCCGCATCCTACTGCCTCCGAATCTGCAAATCCTACCGCTCAAAAATAATCGGACAGCTTTAGCCACATGCGCGCTTCACTCCCGCGGTCTCCCTCGTCAACGAGTCCCGCCTTTGCCGAGTAGTCACTCACCGACGGTTGTCTCCAGGGTTCCAAAATGCGGCCACATGTCCGTAGAACGGGCGACGCGTCAACCCGCGGCGTAGGCTCATGGCCAACCGCGATGGAGGCGGTTGGCATGAGCAGAAATGGCAACAAGAAATCTCCAAAGCCAAAGCGGCCGAAGACACGACTCGGACTTCCGGATCTGGATCACAGCAAATCGGCGGTTTTAGACAGCTTCGTTCACGTGAGTCTAAGCGCGGATACCGACACGCCATTGATGAGTTTATCCAGTGGTATTGCTCCGAGCCGCGACTGTCGTTCAACAAGGTGGTCGTTACTCGTTACCGCATCTTCCTTGAGAATCGGAACCTGGCGGCGGGGACGATCAACGGGCGGCTCGCGGCTGTGCGAAGACTTGCCTATGAGGCTGCAGACGCTGGCCTGCTCAGCCCGGAACTCGCCGCCGGAATTCGACGAGTGAAAGGCGCCAAGAAGCTGGGTGTGAGGCTGGGAAACTGGCTAACCGCCGAGGAAGCGCCCGTAGGTTCTGGCAATCGCCTGCGCCTGACACTTTGAAGGGGAAAAGGGACCGTGCAATTCTCGCTGTCTTGCTTGGCTGTGGACTCCGACGGCGCGAATTGGCTGATCTGGACTTCGTGCATTTGCAACGGCGCGAAGACCATTGGGCCATCGTTGATCTCATCGGCAAAGGCGGCCACATTCGGACCGTCCCTATGCCGGAGTGGGTTAAATCGATGATCGATCTGTGGGTAGCCGCAGCCGGGATCTCGACCGGAAGATTGTTCCGGTGTGTCTGTCGGGCAGGCAAACATTGGGGCGACGGCGTCTCAGAACGGCTTGTCTGGCATGTCGTAAAGCAGTATGCGAGAGAGCTCGGCCTTGCCCAACTGGCGCCTCACGATCTGAGGCGCTCGTGCGCGAAATTGTGCCATGCGTCCGGCGGAGAATTGGACCAGATTCAATTCCTTCTCGGGCATGTGTCCGTGCAGACAACCGAACGATACCTGGGCTGCAAGCAGCGAATCCGTGGAGCCGTCAACGACTGCATCGGAATCGAGCCGTAGCCTCGTCGTGTCTTGCATCGGGGTGCGTAGGCGACTTCCCGTCCGGGTGAATGGCCGCACGACGTCCGAGGCTCATTACCCATCCACCGTTTTTGAATGCGTCAATCGAGGCAGTGCACAACCACTTTCGTCACCTGGAAGGCGTCGAGCTCGACCCCAGCGATTGCAAAAAGCATCGAACTTCCGCGGCGAATGTTTCGGGGCAGTCCTGATGCACAACGTGTCCGCCCTCCAGCTCTCTGAGCAAGGTTTTGGGCCGGCGACGAACCATCTCCTCTATCTTTTCTTGTGTAGTCACCCGGCTGCTGCGGCCGCGAATCACCAACGCGGGACAGGAAGTGGAGAGCCACTCGTGCCAGTACTCTCCTTTCAACGCCTCTTCAGACCGGACCATATCTTCGGGGTCAAAGGCCAGTCGCCAGCCGTCCGGGCCGCTCCGGAAGGAGTCCTCAAGATAGGGCAGGAATCGAGTGCCGATCTGTTGAGCCAGAGCTTCACTCGTGGGAAAGGTTCCGGACCAGGCACGGACGAAGCTGACATCGGAGCCAGCCTCAACTGAAATATCTTCAATCACCAGGCCCCGGACCAGATCCGGATGTTTCGCTGCGAATTGCAGGGCGTTAATGCCGCCCAACGAGTTACCGAGGAGCACGACGGGCGTGCACACCTGGAGCTGCGCAAAGAATGCCTCCAAATCGCACAAATAATCCTGGCGGGTATAGGCCGCCGCGTGACTGGAGTCGCCATGGCCGCGCTGGTCGAGAGCAGCAACCCGCCATTCCGGAGCCAGGTCTTCTGCCAGGCGGCGGAAGGTCGCCGCCTCCATCCAGTGTGCATGCAGCGCAATCAGGAGAGAACCTGCGCCGCCTGCATCGAGCCAGGATAGTGTCAGATCGCCGTGCCGAAAGCTGCTTCGCTGCATGTCCATTTCATTTTCCATTGTCGGTATGCCAACCTGGATTGAGCCATGCACCATTGCGGCGAACGAAGATCTCAGTCGCGCGTCCGGAACTGACAGAATGCTTTCCTCCGGATTCAATTTCGAGTACGTACTCGCTCCAGATGATGGCCACATTGCCGAAATGCTGGATGCGTGTCTTTGGGAATTCGAGCCGGATGAGCTTTGCGCCCGACGCATGGAATTGCGCCGCTTCGTTGAGGACTTCCGTCTGGCCCTTCCATTCCTGGTCGCCCGCGCTGATCACGATGGTGTCTGTTGGGACAAGTTGCCGAAGCAAGGCCACATTCCCGGCAAACCAGGCGCGCCAGACACTTTCGCGCACCTTCAGCAATTCGGCATCCCTGTCGTGGGTTGCCGCATGAAGGGCCCCGGATAACGCTGCTGCGGCCATCAGCGCGAGGAAAACCCGTTGTAGCGTACGATTCATGGCTGTTCCTATCTGTTTCCGGAAGTACGTGGAGACGCTAACGCAAGCAGTACGGCTGCGGCTGAGGCAGAAAACACCGAATAGTCTAGCGGCAACTTGATTCCCATCGACACTGCCATCGCGGCACCGAAAATGGCCAGCAGCATTGCGGATGCGAGGGCGGTCCAGCGAGGCCACAATCCAGCGATCAGAAGCACGCCGAGCACAAACTCA
>JAJZGF010000277.1 GCA_021805025.1 Acidobacteriota bacterium | reverse complement strand
TTCTTGTTCGTTGATTTTCCCTTGCTTGCGGATGGTGCGATAAGCTTTCTGCACGGCGGTTCTCCTTGAAAAAAGTTGGCAACCCGATTCTTCCAGAATCGGGTCGAACCGCCGATCAACTTTCAACTACAGCTGGGACATCCTCGGTTTACCTACTCTGTTCTGAGATTTCCAGCTTTCCGGAATTCGAATAATTTCTTCGTTCCTCGGATCGGGCATTCCGGCAACCTCGGCGGGAAATCAGATCCCGCAAAATGTTGAAATTGGCGCAAAAACCCTATCGCTGCAACATCTCAGCGTTGGAGACAAAATGGATCGCTTATCTAAACGGGCTGGTCTGAACGCCGCAGGACAGACGCAATGCGTCTGACAGGGACTCAGCAACCTCTTTACTTTTCAGATTTTCGGCTTGAGGCGGAGCGCGCCAAACGATTTGAGATCCGGCTGTTTGAAAAAACTGCCCGTTCAAAAAGCTCAGCACCGCTCTCGATATCTCATTGCCTAGGCAACAGAACTGAAGTGTTCACATTTGACCAGTAACTAACGTGAGAATACGCGCAATTGCGAAGATGTCAAGCGCACTCTGTCCTAAAAGGATCAAAACTGCAAATATATGCTGGTCGCCTTTTGAAGTGCGTGTCCAATTTGCGACAGAAGCGGCTTGGGGCGTTGGCGCAGGTCACTTCTCTGGAAGGCGGAACGCCTGAAGGATGCACTACGTACAGCGCAATCAGTCTTTAAACCCCATAAGATCCATTGAAACTTCGCTTCAGGCCAGCGGTCATGTCAGCCATCGTGTGTCGTGGCAACACTATGCATCCTTGGAGTCCCCAATTCGTTTGCACATGAACCTTGTCTGAGGTGCTCCGCAATCCATGCGCATTTTGCCGCCACTTCGTCACCTTGCGCCGTCGAAGTGCGATTCTGGAGCCATGGGCACCGCGGGTAAATGCAGCTTGCGTGTCGCACACATTCACTGAGCAGGGAAGCACACTTAAGGACAACATGACTTGCGATCACTTGAATACAAAGGCCGCGGCTACTGCGGAGCACTTTGCTGCTGCTGATCTTGTATGTGCTGTTGCCGCTGCAAAGCGTTTTGCGCGCGTGTATTGCCGTCCTGTTCGTCTAACGAAGGAGCCGGAGCGACCGCGCCCGGACCTAAGACGTTTGCAGCAGGAGGGTTAGTCTCCAACTCAGGCCGTTCAGAGCCTTCCTGATCTGCAGAGGACACCTTAGTTGGATGGACAGGGGCGAGCGCAGGAGCATCGCCGTTCTGAGCAGTGAGGATCAGCTCGCGAGGCGTGCCTTCGTTCGCGCCGCCCACCATGATGTAGTTGTAACCGGAACCGGCGAGAAGGTCCGCAAGCACGTCACGCGCGTTGCCGGGGCCATAAACTCCAAAAATGCGCGGCCCCTTGTCGAGCCCATTGATGCTCATTCCGCTGATGTTAGCCAGATCCTGCAGAATCTGCGTCAAGTTGGAGTTGTTCGCCTCTACCGTGACCTTGCCGTCCCTTAAGGTCACGGTCGCCGGCTGTGTAGCCTGGCTGGATGGCGGCGGCATCTTCTCCGCGCTCCGGCCCTTTGTGCGTTCCGGATGTTTGCGTGGAGTCGCGGATCCATCAAGTGCCGGTTGAGGTGCGACGGTTGCCATGCGAGCAGGGGAGACATTGGACACGGGCGGAGGGAAATGTGTGCTCTGTGCGGAATTGGTAGGCGCACAGCAGATCAAAGCGACACAACAACTGGAGAGGACTGCGCCAAGCCTGAACCGCTTCATTTCACCCTGGACGAAATACATACGTAATTCCTCTTTGGGTGCAATAAGTAAACGCCCTGTCCGCATCATATATCAGGAAGCTTGCGGAGATTGCTCGCCCCAAGCCACAAGACCGCTACGGAAGGCTGCAGCCATGCGACGGAGGGTCACGAACGTGCAACGAACTCTACTGCTGCTTCTGACTTTTGGAGGAGTACTACTGCCGCAGGACTCAATGGCCGCTTCCTGCAAGACCCAGGCGCAGATGACGATTGTGCAGCGCGATGCCCTGTCGGGCGCAGCTCGCACCATAATTGGCGAGGTGCAAGCCGGAGACGTCCAGGCCCTTCGGGCAAATGCGATTCCGGCGGTTGCCGCAGACTTCAGTGGCATTGCCGGTTCGGTCGACAGTTTGAAGCCTCTGTTGCAGCATGCGTCCATGACCATAGATGGCCTGTATGCCCTGGATGCTTCGATCGACTCTTTTGGCGAAGCACGAACCGATTTCTATTGCGGAACGCCGGTGGTGGTGCTGAACTTTACCAATCTTCCGCCTGGAAGCTATGCATTGGTGATTGTTCACGCCACTGGCGTGCCACATCCGCAGCAGATTTCAATGGTTTTGTCCGAATCCGCGCAGCATCGCTGGATGCTCGGTGGTTTCTTCAGCAGACCGATGATGGAAGCTGGTCACGATGGACTCTGGTATTGGGTGTCCGCACGTGACTTTGCGCAACGCGGTATGAAATGGGATGCATGGTTCTACTACCGCTCTGCTGCCTACCTTCTGGACCCAGTAGATTTCCTGTCCAGCCCCAATCTCGAAAAGTTGCAGCATGAACAGGATCGAGTGAGTCCTGCGGACATTCCCGGCATAAAGTCGCTCCTGCTCGATTCGCATGGTTCTGAGTTTCAAGTGACGGCAATTGGCACCACGGCCACATTCGGTCTGCTGGACCTCGAGGTCCACTACACTCCTGACACAGCACAGGCAGCCAAGTTACACGATCCCTCCGCTGCCCGTAGGCAGGTGACAGCGGTGATGAGCGCTCTGCTGACTCTGCACCCTGAACTGCAGCAGGCTTTCCATGGCTTTTGGGTGCAGGCGGATGGAGAGTCCGCAACCCTCTTTTCGCTGGAGCTGCCGATGGACCAGGTCATTCCATTGAGAGAGCCGCTTGCTACAAATTCGAGCCCTGTCAATCAATAGGCAAAGGATGACTCGATGGGTATGTGCAGAAGCAAATATGTTTTGCATCGCAGAAGTATCAGGATTGCGACACGAAGCGGCCTGATGATGCGGTGCAGAAGGGAAATTACACCAGACTCTTACCGCACGAATGAAATACCCGCCCAGATGCTTGCATTCGCATCCCGTGGATGAAACAGAAGACGCATTTCTTTGCGTTCGGCATTTTTCTATGATCTCAAGAGTTCTCTCACTATCGCGCGTTCTTTGGTTCGCCTCCGTGTTGGCCTTAGTACTGCTTGGCTTCGGTGGACCATTCCTGCCGTGTCAGGCCCCACCCGCACCGTCCACGCAATCGCAACCCAAATTGCCAATCGACCTGCGCGATCCTACGCGTCCCGAGGTTCAGCGGCGCCTAGATGTGGATCATGATCCGATTCCCTCGCCCGACCCAGAGGAGAGCACGCCAATAAGCACAGCATCGCCTCTCACTCCAGGCAGGCCCGACGAGATTCAGAAGCGCCAGGACGGTGTCTACACCATGC
>JAJZGF010000276.1 GCA_021805025.1 Acidobacteriota bacterium | reverse complement strand
TGCTGAACTCTTCTGGCTGCCGGGGGTCTTCTTCGTGGCGGTGCTTGTCTTCATGTCGTTGCTCGAATTCCGGCCCAAGTGGGCCCAATGTGCGACTCAGCCGCACGAAATGTTATTGACCTGCAACGTGTGTGGCTACCGTATGATCGTTCAGCACCATGCCCAATTCGAGGCCCGTTTTACTCACAAGCAGCTCACGGACTTCGCGCGAATGCGCCATGCCGCGTGACTTCAGAACGTAAAGCTCGCGCCTCGGCCGTCCATTGGGCTTGCTGTCCCGCAACACAATCCAGGTGTCCATGAGCGAAGAAACAGCCGCCGCGGTTCTCTCCTGGGGATCTCCGGCAAAGGTCAGATTTGTGAACATGGATGTAATCTGTTGCACCTTCAAAAAGTCGACCAGGCGTACGAGCATCGATTTAATGTCGTATGTGCCCGATTCCGCAACCAGATTCGTGATTGGATCAATCACCACGATGCTTGGGCGAAGCTTGGCGATCAGCCGGTGAATCGCGGCCAGATGCCCTTCAAGTCCGGTACTGGTTGGCCGCATCGCGTTGAAGTGCAATAAGTCCTTCTTTACCCACCGCTCCAGGTCAAGGCCAACCGAGCGCATGTTGCGAAGAATCTGGCTGGGAGACTCTTCAAAAGTAAAGTACAGGCAAAGTTCTGCGCGGGCGCACGCTGCACTCGCAAAGTTCGCCGCGAGGCTGGATTTCCCGGTTCCCGCCGTGCCGGTCACGAGCACGCTGCTGCCACGGAAAAATCCCTTGCCTTCCATCATCTCATCCATCGCGGGAATTCCTGTTGAAACGCGATCTGTGAGAGCTTTATGAGAAAGTGCGAGAGAAGTGATGGGCACAACTGACAAGCCGTCTTCATCAATCAGGAACGGATACTCGTCCGTACCATGGGAAGTACCTCGGTACTTGACGACGCGCAGCCGCCGGGTGGAAATCTGTTCCGTTACCCGGTGATCCAGTGCGATGACGCAGTCGGCGATGTATTCCTCGAGCCCATGGCGGGTCAAGGCGTTGAGTCCGGCTTCAGCAGTGACAATCGCGGTTAGCTTGTGGTCTTCCAGCCAACGAAACAACCGCTGCAGTTCTGACCGCAGTATCGCTGTGTCCGATATGCCGGCAAAAAGCGCCTGAACGCTATCCAGAACGACGCGCTTTGCTTTGACCGTCTTTACCGCATGGGCCAGACGGATAAACAGGCCATCGAGGTTGTATTCGCCAGTCTCGGTAATCTGGCTCCGCTCAATGAAAACGTAATCGAGGAACAGCTTCCTGCGTTTGGTAAGGTCACGCAAATCAAAACCCAGGGATGTGACATTCGCCGCCAGCTTCTCCTCGGTTTCCTCGAAATTCATACATACGCCGGGCTCGCCGTATTGAATTGCACCGCTCACGAGAAATTGCATCGCGAGTAAGCTCTTGCCGCACCCCGCTTTGCCGCACACCAGCGACACTCGGCCTTTGGGCAGGCCTCCGCCTGTGACTTCATCCAGTCCCTGGATTCCTGTCGGCGTTTTGGCGAGCTGACGGCGAACAACTTTGTGAATTGACTTGGCGCGGGGCATAGTAAGACTCCAGCGATTCAGGCGGGCGGGTTCGGGCGAAAACCTGACGTCATATCCTAGCATGGCGGTTCTCTCTCTGCGACTGTGCAGACGCGGTGCAGATGCCCGCTGCGGGCAGAGAATCCAGGCCTTGCTTTGACATCAAAAAGCGGCTCTATCCGCATACGGGTATCTACCTGGCTTAGGCGTCCACTACGAATATGTTGAAAACTCGCCGCGATGCAGGGGATTCTCACCAAGTTCCTTTGGCAGCTTCCGCGTCATGACCTGGAAGTGATAACCCATGACCGCCAGGGTCATGGCAGAGCCGAAGCAACGGCGATAGCGGGTGGCCGCGGCCAGCAGGAATTTCCAATAACTCCAGCGCTGCGGGCCAAAGACTCCCTGGCGAACGATGGAGGTAACAAAGGCGCGCACATTGGCACGGGTCATCCATTGCTGCCTGGACACGCGTTCTCCGGATCGTGGCTGCGTGCGGCTGAGGTAGAGTTTTACGCGCTCATAGTAGGCCTCACACGAGTAGATTTGCTTGAGCACCGATCGATAACCATCCACAAGCCGTGCCGCGTCCATCTTGGGAAGAAAGTTCAGCTTGTCGCCTGTGTTGTCGCCGTGGCCTGCATCCAGAATTCTGCCTTCTCGCCACAGGCGCCGGAAGAGTTGCGTCCCAGGCATGGCCTGCAGGAGGCCAACCATGGCTATGGGGATTCCGCTCTTCTGAATAAAGTCGACCATACGGTCGAAGATATCCTCGCGGTCGGTGTCAAAACCGAGAATGAAACCGCCCATGACTTGCATCCCATAACTCTGGATGATCGCTATGCTGTCCAGCAGGCTACGGCGCGTGTTCTGTAGTTTGTTGCTGGCGATAAGCCCCGACTCGTCGGGAGTCTCGATACCAAGAAAAACCGAGACGAAGCCGGCGTCTCTCATCAGTTGCATCAGTTCCGGGTCGTCGGCCAGGTTCAGGGAAGCCTCTGTGTTGAAGTCGAAGCTGGTTTTGTACTGGCGTCTCCATTGGGCCAGCGCCATACATAACTCCTTGGCGCGCGCTTTGTTGCCGATGAAGTTGTCGTCGACGATGAACACGGCCTCGCGCCAGCCGGCCCTGCGCAACTGGTCGAGTTCTGCCAGCACCTGCGCAACGGCCTTGGTGCGCGGACGCCGGCCATAGATCTCGATGATGTCGCAGAACTCGCAATTGAATGGGCATCCGCGCGAGTACTGCACGGCCATGGTCGAATAGCGGTGCATTTTGATCAGGCTCAGATCTGGCAGCGGACTGGTTTCCATCGGGGGCCGTTCAGTGGCCTGATAGGCAGGCTTGGTAGTGCCCTGCTCCAGGTCTCGCGCCAGATCGGCCATCAGGCTTTCAGCCTCGCCTATTACGACGCGGTCCGCCTTCAACTCCTCCGCCGGTATGCTGCTGGCGATGGGCCCGCCCACAACGGTGTGCAAACCGCGAGCGCGGCAACGATCCACAATGGCCACCAGGGACTCGCGCTGGATGTGCATGCCGCTCAGCATCACCACGTCGGCCCAGTCCAGGTCACGATCGCGCAGCCGCTCCACGTTGGTGTCCACCAGACGCTTGTTCCAGGACTTCGGCAACAGTGCCGCCACAGTCATCAGCCCCAGCGGAGGCTGGGCAGCCCGCTTCCCCAGAAACTTGAGCGCATGCTTGAAGCTCCAATAGGTCTCAGGAAACTCCGGATAGATCAACAGGGCGTTCATGGGTCACATCTCCGGCAAGAAGGGCGAATGGCGAGCATGAATCTCCACACACAGGGTTCGACAGATGTATCAAGTAGGTCGAAAGCAGGCGCAGGCGCGCTCTCTAGGACGCACTCTTCTAAGATATGTTGTCCCATTTTTCACGGGAGGAATGGTCAAAATGAATCACTTTCCAGG
>JAJZGF010000275.1 GCA_021805025.1 Acidobacteriota bacterium | reverse complement strand
TTCTGGCGCGCCTTTTTGCGCGTGAACTGCCAGTTGATGGTGATGTGGTTGCGGTTCATCTTTCGGTTCCAAGCTTTGGCTTCCCGTTGTAGATCGCTCCACTCTTGTCCAAATTAGCGTTTGAGCGGCGGCGGTAGAACCCTGCTACGGTTTGTGTTGAGAGACAGAAACCCAGAGGAGGCCCACCGTCGCCGTGATTCGAGTATCCAGCATTTTCAGTCAGATGTTGCAGTTGTTTTCGCGTGCGGAGTTTCAGGCCACGGTGCGCGAGCACAAGGCCGAACGCCACGCCCGCGGCTTCACCTGCTGGGGCCAGTTCGTCGCCATGCTGTTCTGCCAGTTGGCAGGTGCGCAGTCGCTGCGCGAGATTTGCGGCGGGCTGGCCGCCAGTGAAGGCAAGCTGCGCCACCTGGGACTGCCCGACGCGCCCAGACGTTCCACCCTGGCCTACGCCAACGAACATCGGCCTTGGCAGCTTTACCAGAGCGTGTTCTACCAACTGCTGGCCCGCTGCCGCTCGGTCGCGGGATCGCATGGGTTCCGCTTCAAAAACAAGCTGCTCTCGCTCGACGCTACCCTGATCGAACTTTGCGCCACCATCTTCGACTGGGCCCAGTACCGGCGCACCAAAGGAGCTGTCAAGCTGCATCTGCTGCTCGATCATGAGGGACTGATGCCCAGCTATGCCGTCGTTACCGAAGGCCGCGTACACGAAAGCCGTATTGCCCGCACGCTGCGCTTTGAACCCGGAACCATCGTGGTCTTCGACCGCGGCTACAACGATTACGCCTGGTTCGACTCCCTCGACCAAGACGGCGTCTTCTTCGTCACCCGCATGAAGGAGAACACCGACTACGGCGTTCTGGAGCGGAGGCCTGTTCCCGAGCGCGGCGGCGTCAAGCGCGATGAGATCATCTTCCTTTACAAGGTGGCGCGCACCGGCCAGCGCGACCTGTTCCTGCGCCGCATCGAGTTCTGGGATGAGGAGCACCAGCGCATCCTGGTCTTTCTCACCAACCATCGCCATTTCGCCGCATCCACCATCGCCCGCATCTACAAAAGCCGCTGGCAAATAGAACTTTTCTTCAAGGCCCTGAAACAGAACCTGCGCATCAAGACCTTCGTCGGCACCAGCCCCAACGCCTTGCAGACGCAGATCTGGACCGCGCTGATCGCCCTGCTCCTGCTCAAGTATCTGCAACTGCGCTCCCGCTTCGGCTGGAGCCTGTCCAATCTGGCTGCTCTGTTGCGCCAGCAGTTATTCGTCTATCGCGACCTCTGGCTCTGGATCGACCAACCCTTCCAGCCTCCGCCCATGCTCACCGACGCCGCACAGCAGATGCTGCTCTTTGCGTCAACTAACTTGGACAGCACCAATGACAACCTCAACTCGCAAACTATGGCCACGGCATGAAAACACCCCAGATTTCGCTACCCCACAAGCCCCATTCCAGCTAATTTGGACAGCAGTGGTCATCTATCCAGCACTTGTTACGGCGGCGACGGGAGCCCGATTGGCAAGATATTCCTTCAGGCCTTCACGCCAATGCGTGTACACATTCAGTTGAGCGGCTTTCAGAGCACTGTTTTCCAGAACTGAGTAGGACGGCCGTGGGACTTTCGCGGGAAAATCTGAAGACTTGGCCCTCTCCAGCCGGACCTTCGTGCCCGTGGTATCGAAGATCTCGCGCGCAAACTCATACCAGGAGCAACTGCCTTCCGTCGTTCCATGGTAGAGCCCATAGCGATCAGTCCGACTGAGCGCCACGATCTGCGCTGCGATCTGCACAGTGGGTGTCGGGGATACATATTCCTCGTCAACCACGCGCAGTTCGTCTCGTTCCCGCGAGAGCTTTAACATTAGTTCAACGAAATTCAGGCCACCCTTGGCACGGCAGGGCTGATGCCCATAGATCGCCGAAACCCTGAGAATAAGATGCTTCGGCGCGTTGGACGCGGTAAAGTGTTCCCCCGCCAGCTTGGAGATTCCGTAGGCGTTCAGAGGATTTGCGGCATCACTCTCCACATAGGGTGAACCCTTCGCCCCATCGAACACATAATCCGTACTGACATACAGCACGGGAATATCGGCGCCCCTTGCCCAAAGGGCAAGATTTCTGGCGCCGAGAGCATTCACACGCAGCGCAGCTTCCGGATCGACTTGACACTTGTCCACATGATGCATGGCCGCCGTGTTCACAATTAGGTCGGGATTGGCGCTGGCTAGGGCAGCCTCAGCTAGCTCTGGAGAAGATATCTCAATGTCGGCATGAGTCAAAACTACAACCTCATCGCCATTTCCTTGAAACGCCGCACAGACATCACTGCCGAGCTGTCCATTCGCACCGATGACGGCAATCTTCACTTTGTCACTCCTGCGGACGCGCCCGCTTTTGCAGCTTCGGCATGCTCCAGCTTCTTGAACACGTGGATGTTGTAGTAACGAGGATCGTCCCAATCGCCGTATTGGTCCATGTTGTCGATCAGATTTCTCACGATCGACCGAACACTGTGATGCGGATGGAAGCTAAGGATGGTCTTCGCGCGCTCAATGGAGACCTTGTAGTTGCGCACATCCTTCACATGAAGGATCTCCAGATTTATCTTCTTGTCCAGCTCTTCCTGAATCGCAAGCTGCACTAGGTCGCCAATTTCGCCCACGGTGTGATTGCCGGACGCTATGTTGAAGATCCCGCTCAGCGATTCGTTCGCTTCAACCGCACGTGTGTAAGCCATGACTGCATCGTCGATGCTGAGGAAGGGACGCCAGATCGTCGGATTGTTAACCCGGATGACCCCCGTCTGCATGGCGCACTTGAACATCGTGTTAATGATGAGGTCAAAACGCATGCGCGGGCTATAGCCGGATACCGTGCCCTTACGAAGCGAGATGACGGAGAAATCCTTGTCGACCATCTGCATCACCGCGCGCTCACCCTGTAACTTTGAAATGCCGTAAGGATAAGCCGAACTCACCGGCTGATCTTCGTCGAACAGCTCATTCTCGGTATAACCGTAAACAGAGCATGAACTGGCATAGATGTAGCGATTCACGCCGGCCTTCTTTGCAATATAGGCCAGATAAGCTGGGGATGAGGCGTTAAAAACGAAATTCTTGGCAGGAGAGAAGTCGGCCATCGGGTCGTTCGACAGCCCGGCAAGGAAGATTACTTGGTTGAAATCCGACAGGTCGGACGCTTGCAGGTCAAAAATATCCTTGTGAAGAATGTTTACCTGCTCTGGCAGGCTGTTGCCAAACCAGAACAGGTCCACGACGCTGACGTCGTAGCCACGCTCAAGCAGTTTTGGAATCAGGGCCGATCCGATGTACCCCGCTCCGCCCGCAATAAGAATTCGCATGTGATGCCTCCTCTTCTCAACTTGATTTGCGCCTAGGGAACCTCTGCGCAGGTGCGTGATTTTGTAGCGATGACTTGACCGCAGATGATTTCCTGGTTTTGAATCAGTTTTCTTTCCGTAGAAGCGTGTTGCTGCTGGT
>JAJZGF010000092.1 GCA_021805025.1 Acidobacteriota bacterium | reverse complement strand
TCGCAGATCGATGCATCGCTCACCGAGTACCGCGCGCAATACCGCGACTACTATCACAGTTTTGCCACGCCGGGGTCGCCCGCACTGCGCGACAGCAGCCCGACAATCGTGCTCATTCCCGGCATCGGCATGTTCAGCTTTGGAAAGAACAAGACTGAAGCGCGCATTACAGGCGAGTTCTACACCAACGCAATTCACGTGATGGAAGGCGCCAGCCTGCTGGCCGAGGGCGAGGTGAAGGGCACGCTGCCGCAATGCGGCGAAGGCATAGACCCTGCCAGCTTCAAAGTCTTCACCAACTATGTGGCCCTGCCCGCGCTGGAGGCGTTTCGCATCGAGTACTGGGCGCTGGAAGAAGCCAAGCTGCGCCGTCAGCCGCCGGAGAAGGAACTGAGCCGGCGCATTGTGCTGGTGGTCGGTGGGGGAAGCGGCATCGGCCGCGAGGTGGCCCTGCTGGCGGCGGCGCGTGGCGCGCACGTCATGCTCGCGGATCGCGATGAGGCCGCCGCCGCACGAGTCGCCGATGAACTGAAGGGCGTCACATCCAAGGAGTTTGTTGCGACGACTCCAGTGGACATTCGCAGCCGCGAGGCAATCTGCAAAGCCCTCAGGGCGACCGCTGCGACCTTTGGCGGCGTGGACATTCTGGTCAATACGGCGGCGATGTTTCCCTCTTCGCCGGACGGCGTGATCAGCGATGCGATGTGGGCGACAACGCTTGACATCAATGTGACGGCCAACTACCTGCTCGCCGATGAAGCGGCAAAGGTCTTTGCAGAACAAGGGCTGGACGGCTCAATTGTGCTCACCAGCTCGGCCAACGCGGTTGTAGCCAAGCGCGGCAGTGAAGCCTATGACGTGAGCAAGGCTGCCCTTTCGCACCTGGTGCGAGAGCTGGCTGTGACCCTGTCGCCGCGGGTTCGCGTGAACGGCATCAGTCCGGCAACAGTGGTCAAAGGCTCAACGATGTTTCCGAGAGACCGCGTGCGCGCTTCGCTCGCCAAGTACAACATTGCCTTTGAAGAGTCGATGAGCGATGAAGAATTACGCGGATTGCTGGCGAATTTCTACGCCAAACGGACACTGACGCACCAGCCTATCGATCCTGCGGATTGCGCGGAAGCGATTCTCTTCCTTGCCAGCCCGCGCGCCCGCTGCACCTCGGGCCACATCATTCCCGTGGATGGCGGACTCACCGAGGCGTTTCTGCGGTGAGTTTGCAACCCGAAGACGCACGGCCTCGCATCGCCATTGATCTAGGCGCGGAAAGCTGCCGCGTCTCGATGCTGAAGTGGCGTGACGGCAGGCCCGAGACCGAGCTCATCCATCGCATCGCGAACGGTCCTGTGCACCGCGGCACTTCACTGCACTGGCCGCTGGGAAACATTCTCGCCGGGGTTGAAGCGGGTCTGCGCAAAGCGGCGGAGGCCGCGCCAGAGGGCATCGCCTCCATCGGCGTGGATGGCTGGGCCGTGGACTACGTGCGACTTGGCGCAGACGGCAAGCCGCTGGGCGAGCCATTCTGCTATCGCGATGAACGCAATGTGGCCGCGAAAGCAAGAGCCGATGCGCTTGTGCCGCCGCGCGATCTCTTTGCCCGCACCGGCGCGCAGCCGCTGCGCATCAATACGGTTTACCAACTGCTTGCCGATGCCGATGCGGGTATCGGCACAAGCGCGCCCTGGCTCTGCCTGCCGGAGTACGTTCTGCACTGGCTCGGTGGCCGCCGCGTGGCGGAATATACCAACGCCACCCACACGGGCCTGGTCGATCTCGCCACCGGCGACTGGTCCTGGGAGCTGTTCGCGCGGCTGGGCATTCCCTACGAGGCCGCGCCGCGCATCGTGCCCGCAGGCTCCATCGTAGGGCAGGTGCGGGGGCCGCTCAGCGAGTTGCCAGCCTTCCGCGCGAGCGCGCTGATTGCGCCCGCCTGCCATGACACCGCTTCCGCCATCGCCGGAATCCCCACCAACATGGAGACGGCAGCCTACATCTGCTCCGGCACGTGGTCGCTGGTTGGCACGGTGATTCCGGCCCCGATCGTGGCGCCCGCGGTGATGGACGCACGCTATACCAACCAGGGCGCGGCGGCGGGCGGCTTTTGCTTCCACACGAATGTGAACGGGATGTGGCTGATCAAGCAGTGCATGGAAAGCTGGGCTGCACAGGGGCGCGCATGGGCCATTGAAGACCTCATCCAGCAGTCCGTCGCGTGCAAAGCCCCGGGCACGCTCGATGTGGATGCCGAACTCCTGCTGTTGGATGGCGAGATGCCTGCGCGCATCAACGACGAGCTTGGCCGCAGGGGCGTCGCAGCCATTCCCGATACGGCAGGTAACGAGCCGGTTTTTGCGCGCGTGATCTTTGAGAGTCTCGCCGATCGCTATGCCTCGGCCCTTGCGCATCTGGAACAGATGCTGGGCCGTAAGCTCGACCGAATTCATGTGATCGGCGGAGGCAGCCGTAATAAGCTGCTGCTTGACCTTACAGTAAAGCGAACGGGTCTGCCGGTGGAAGCGGGCGCCGCGGAGAGCTCCACCATCGGCAACCTTGCCGTGCAGCTGGCTGCTTCAAATGCAGCGGGACCAGCTCTCACCACAGAATCGGTTCGCGCCTGGTCCGCTGTGCTTTGCAAAGCGTAGCGCACTGTGAGACGCGCGGCCACCGAGATCGATCAAGCGAGCAGTCGCATCAGTCCCCTGGGGCACAAATCGGCATCGAGAACGATACGCGGAGCGCCTGCGGTCCTGCACAATGCCTCAGCTGCCAGATGCCCTGATCGCGCCGCGCTTTCCATGGTGGATGGCCAGCCGGTCGCGGTCCAGTCACCGGCGAGGAAACAGTTTGGCCAGGGGGAGATGGCGGTGGGCCGCGCCGCATCAATACCCGGCGGCACGCCAAAGGTCGCGCGGACTTCCTTCACCAGCGCAGCTTTCTCAAGCTTTGCGGAAGCCACAGCAGGAAAGAACTCGGCCAGTTCGCTGACGGACTGCGCAATGGCCTGCTCGCGTGACAAAGCTGCGAAGCTTTTTGATGCGCTGACGACCAGCTCAAGATAGCTGCCCTTCAGCCTGCGCCATGGCTGCAGGAGGCTCTTGTTATACATCCAGTGAATCTCGCGATCCAGCAACACGGCATGGTCCAGCGTCGTGATCGCGCGATCGAACCAGAGATGCACGCTGCAGATGGGCCAGTGCTGGTGGTGCTCAATCTGCTGTGCAAGATTCTGTGCGCCCTCAGCAGGCGGCATATGAGGAAGGAGTTTCGCAGTCGCCTCAAACGGCAGAGCCAGAACCAGGTAGTCCGATTGCACATTGCCGGCGCGAGTTACCAGCGTCCATTGCGCATTGGCGGAATTGAACTCGGCCGACTCCACATGCATATTCAGCAGGACATGCGAGTCGCGCTGCGCGAGAAACTCGGCCGCGCCTGCATAAAGATCACTGAGCGGCACGGTGCTCATGCCCATGCTGCCCGCCTCGGCGGAGTTCATGAACAGTTCGCGAATGACCTTTGCGGCATAGGGCAAGGCAATCACGTCAATGTCGGCATTGAGCGCGCTGGCGATGACGAGGCGCCAGAAGCGGTCGAGCGCGCCTTGCGTCTGGCCGTTGCGCCGGAGCCATGCTCCGAGGCTTTCTGTTGAGTTGTGCGGGACGGGCCTGAGCAGCGCGCTGAATGCACGAGCCAGGGCGAACTTGTCGGCCAGCGTGAATGCGCCGGCAGAAAGCAGCCTGGGCAGACCATGCAGCGGCGCAGGCAGTAATGAAGGCCCCAGCGGTGACCGGCGACCGCCCGGCTCGATCATGGTCATCTCGCGGGTCCAATGAATCTTGTCTGCGACGCCGGTGCGCCGGTAGAAGCCGATGAGGTTGGTGCAACAGCCGAAGAGCACATGCTGGCAGTTGTCGATGACCTCTCCGACGCCGGGATGCAGATAGGAGGATGCGCGCCCGCCCAGGTAGCCGCGTCTCTCAACGAGTTGCACGCGAAAGCCTGCCTCAGACAGAGCGCAGGCAGCGCTCATGCCGGCCACGCCACCGCCAATGACCGTGACAAATCGCGCGGCCGCCTTCGGATTGTTCAATGCCTGGGCCAATCAAACCTCTTCATGCAGGCTGCCGCGCTGCATTGGATGCAACCTCAGCCAACGAGCCGCGCGGCGGCCATCCGCGCCAGGCCTGCGGAAAGAATCGCGACCTTCTGAACCAGCGGTACGCTGGCTCGCTCGGAGAATACGTCGTAGTTCGCGTGCTCGATTCGCTTGAGGAGCGCGTGATAGATGGAGACCAGAACCCAAAGTGCGGCGCGGCTCTCGCGGTCAATCAGCGGGAGCAGCGTTTGCGCGGAACGGTAGTAATTCTCCGCGCGCTGCGCAATCTCTTCCAGCAGCGCGCGCTCCTGCGGGGACGGCGGTGCGCCGGGTGTGCGATGGAGCAGCGCGTCGAGCGGAACATGATGCGCGCCAAGGTCCTCCAGCGGAAGATAGATGCGCCTGCGCTCGGCATCCTCGGCGACGTCGCGCAGAATATTGGTAAGCTGAAAGGCGATACCAGTCTCTTCGGCGAGTTTTTCTGCCGCCGGGTCGGTGTAGCCGAAGATCCGGATGCACACCAGGCCCACGACCGACGCAACCAGATAGCAATAGCGGTAGAGATCGGCAAAGGTCGCATAGGTGCCGGGCGCCTCGTTCGTATTGGCGTCCAGGTCCGTCGCAGTTCCCGCCACGAGCTCATCGAGCAGGCTCAGCGGAATGCCGAAACGCTCCGTCGCATCGCGCACGGCGATGAAAACCGGGTCGGAGGAATCGCCGCCGTGACAGACGCCGCGCCAGTCGGCGAGCCATGCATCGAGCCTGATACGGCGCTCTTCGCGAGGCAGGCTTTCATCGTCGGCGAGATCGTCGGCCTTGCGCATGAAGGCGTATACGGCGCAGATGGCGTTCTTACGCGCCCTGGGTAGCGCGACAAAGGCATAATAAAAATTCTTTGCCTCGCGCTTTGCGATGCCCCTGCACACAGCATAGGCCTGTTCAATTGTGGAGTCGTGCGTCAAGCCGCCTTCCCTGCGGAACGTTCGCTCAAACGAAGAAAGGGGAGCACCTTGCCGCTGAACGCGCGCAGTGCCAGCGCCATTTTAGTGCGTTTGGAAAGAGCGGGCCGCGCCCTCAGCACGTCATAGTTCTCGCGCTCGATGGCGCGCAGAATCGCAAGGCCGCCGCGGCTGAAGAGATCGAGGTCGAGTGCCAGTTCACTGCCCACCCTACCGATGAGCGGGAGTCCATCCTCAAAGAGTCCGCGCGCAAAATCCACTTCGTACTTGAGCAGGGCGCGAAATGCGGGCGTTGCCGCGCCCTGGGCAATCGTCTCGTCGCTCACACCAAATCGCTTCATATCCTCTTGCGGAAGATAGACGCGGTCCTTGCCGAAGTCGACGCGCACATCCTGCCAGAAGTTGGCCAGTTGCAGCGCGGAGCAGGTGGCGTCAGAGAGCTGAAAGCGCTCTTCATCGGCATAACCGCAGACGTAGAGGACGAGGCGGCCCACCGGATTCGCTGAATAGCGGCAATACTCCAATACCTCCTGGATGGTGTGATAGCGCGTGACGGTCTGGTCCTGGCGAAAGGCTTTCAGCAGATCGGCGAAGGGCTCTTTGGGAATGGAGCAGGCGCGAATCGTCTCTGCCAGCGCGACAAAGACAGGATGGCGCACGCGGCCTTCGTAGCAGGCATCGAGCTCACGTCCCCACAGATCGAGCAGGGCTAACGCAGCGGAGCGATCTCCGACCTCATCGCCCAGATCGTCGGAGACGCGGCAATAGGCATAGATGGCATGAAAGTGCGGACGCAGGGCCTTGGGCAAAAACCATGTCGCGACGTGAAAATTCTCATAGTGCGACTCTGCCAGTTGCCTGCACCAAGCACGCGCCTCATTGAGCGAAGGCGCCACGGCGGGCATGCGATAAGATGCGGGCAGCGCAGCCCAGCCGCGGTCTAGTGCATTGTTGTCCAACGCCTCGTTGTCAGGATGCAGGGTCGCCGTCGTCATGGCAGGGCCTCAGGGCACAATCGCGGTCTTGATTTCGCTGCTGCGCTTCATCAGCTTCTCAAAGACGCGGTTCAGTTCGTAGAGATGCGCGTGGCCGGTAATAAATGCGCTCGCCTGGAAGTGTCCGCCGGCGATGAGATCCAGCGCCTTGCGGCAGATGGCCGGGGTGTGATGGAAGGTGGCGCGCAGCGTGATGTCGCTGTAGTGAATGCGATTGGTGTCAAGGTTCACGC
This sequence comes from Acidobacteriota bacterium, assembly GCA_021805025.1. Taxonomy (GTDB): domain Bacteria; phylum Acidobacteriota; class Terriglobia; order Terriglobales; family Acidobacteriaceae; genus Telmatobacter. Next base: position 8,821 of record JAJZGF010000092.1, on the reverse strand, counting down.
GGGTGCCCACGGCGCATCCGCCAAAGAAGTTGACGGTGCCGCCTTTGCGCACCATCTCGACAGCCTCTTCCCATGCCTCGGGCACGCCGACGGCTTCAATGGCGATGTCTACGCCGCGATCTTTTGGAGTGAGGGCGCGGGTTTCGCGAATGGCTTTGCGAATAGTGCCGGCCTGCACGACATGGGCCGCGCCAAGCTGGCGCGCTGCTTCGACCTGGCCATCGTGCTTGACCACAGCAATTACCTGGCAGCCCGCGAGCGCGGCTACGTGCAGCATCATCAGCCCCAGCGGGCCGCCGCCGATGATCGCCACCGTGTCGCCGGGATGCGGGCGCGAATCCTCAAAGCCATGCACTGCGCAGGCCAGCGGCTCTGTGAGCGCGGCGTGCTCCATGGGAACGTGGTCGGGAATGCGGAGCGTGTTCTTGGCGACGATGCGCGCAGGAATGCGAATGAACTCCGCATACGCGCCGTTGTTGAAGAGCAGGTCGTCGCAGAGATTCTCCTGGCTGCGCTGGCAGAAGTAGCATTGACCGCAGGGCGCGGAGTTCAACGCAACGACACGGTCGCCGGGCGCAAAGTCGCCCACGCCGGCGCCCGCTTCGACAACAGTGCCCGCGAGTTCATGTCCAAAGAGCGCGGGAGGCACAATCATCCTCGCGTGATAGCCGCGGCGAAAGACCTTCAGGTCTGTTCCGCAGGTGAGCGCCGCGCCCACCCGCACTATCAATTCGCCCGCTTCAGCCTTGGGCACGGGAACATTTTCAATCCGGATATCTTCGCGGCCGTGGAGAACCGCGGCCTGCATGGTGGCGTGGCCGTGATAGATCGCGGTTTCCACCGTTGCGCGGCCGTGAAGAAGCGCACTCTCGACCGTGGCGCGGCCGTGATGGAGCGCGTCTTCCACCGTCGCGCGGCCATGTTCAATCGCCGTTTCGACTGTGGCGCGGCCATGCTCAATGACCGTCTCGACTGTGGAGCGGCTACGCTTGATTGCGTTCTTGACTGAGGTTGGCATCAGCCCCCTACTCGACTCCCGCGCCGGGAACAGGCTCAATCATAATCTTCATCGAGTCTGCTTTGGGGTGCGAAGCCACTTCAATTGCAGGTACCGCGTCCTCGATGGAAAAACGGTGCGAGATGAGTTGCGTCAGATCGAATCCATTGCGATAGCCGTCGAAGACCAGATCCGTGACCTCATCCAGAATGGGGAAGGATGAGGAGTATGAGCCGAGCAGCGTCTTTTCATCCACGCAAACGGCGGCGGGATCGATGGTGACCTCGCCATGCTGGGTCTGCGCAAAGAGCATCACCTTGCCGCCGGGCCGGGCTGCGTCCATGGCGGTGCGGACCAGTGCGGTTCCGCCGACGGCCAGCACCACGGCATCCGCTCCCCTGCCTTCGGTCTCTGCGAGCACCCGCTCCACCACGTTTTCATCCCCTGCATGAATTGGATGCCGCAAACCGAACTTCGCTGCGATGGCATGGCGCTCGGGGTAGAGGTCGGAGGTGAGCACCTTGGCGCCGATGCGGCTGGCGAGGACGGCATGCATCAGGCCAATGGGCCCTTGTCCAATGACAAGCACGGTATCGTCGGAAGCCAGGTTGAGTAGCTTCACGCCTTTGAGCACGGTATTCACCGGTTCGACGAAGGCTGCCTGCTCAAAGGGCACGCCGTCTGGGATGCGCACGACACCGCGGTTGGCGACGACGAAGTCCATGACGCGGATGTACTCCGCAAAGCCGCCACCGGAGGGATCGAAGCCGGCCGTGACACCGGTTTTCTTGTAAAGCGGGCACTGCGCCGGCGTCTGCTTGCGGCAGTAGTAGCATTTGCCGCAGGGAACGTGGTGAAAGGTCATTACGCGGTCGCCCACGGCATAGCCCGTGACGCCCGCTCCGACGGCCGCAATGGTTCCAGCCATCTCATGGCCGAAGATGCGCGGCGCGGAGTGGGAACCGGAGTGAATCTTCTTGAGGTCAGTACCGCAGATGCCGCAGGTGGCAATGCGGATCAGCAGTTCGCCGGGCCCGATTGCGGGGACAGGGACGGTCTCGACCCGCATGTCATTGACACCGCGGTAGACCACGGCCCGCATGGTGGTGGGAATTACTTTTTCGATCCGGCGTTCAGCGCTTGTGATTTGTGTAGCCATTCGCTTTTCTGACGTGACCTCATTCATCGGAGAAAATCGAGCAGGGATTCCGCAATGCCCTGAGCGGCCCTTTTACTATTCTCGCCCATACGCGTCAGTACGGGCCAGTACCAGGGCCGCAGGAGAGCATACAGAGTAAAACGCGCGGTCTGAAAGTGCCCATCTGACGTCAGGAAGCGGTTGAAATCGGGCAGTTTGGCATCCATTCCGTCACTGACGCCTTTGATGCAATAGAACGGGATGCCGCGCATGGCGGCGAGACGGCCGATGGCGGCGGCTTCCATGTCGACCAGAGCTGCCCCATAGGTGGAGGCGAGACGGCGCTTTTCAGCTTCGTCGGCCACAATCGGGCTGGTGGCGAGCCAATGTTCCCCTGCCCCTGCGTCGCAATGGAAGCGCTCGCCTGTGCGGGCATCCACGACCCCGGCGACGTTGTAGGCTTTGCCGGCGGCGAGATCCGGCGTCAGAGCACCGGCCCAACCGAGGGAGAAGACGAGGTCGACGGGGGCGTCCTTTTCGATTTCGGCAAAGGCGCGGGTTGCGGCGGCCTGGCCGGCCCCGGCGCAAGCGGCGACGTAGAGGTTTTCGTCGCGGTGAGCCCAGAAGTCGACTCCGTTGCGGCGCTCGTGCTTCCAGCCGCGGACAATCGGTTTCAGTTCGCCGGAGATGGCGGCGATGAGGCCGGTGCGGGTCACGGCAGGACCTGCGCGGGCTGGGACGGCGCGTAGCCGTTGGCGCGGAACCAGTCAATAGCGGCGCGCATGGCGGGGTAGACGGGCACGATGCGGAATCCGAGTTCCTGTTGTGCGCGAGCGGACGAGGCATACATCTTTTTGCGGCCCATGCGAACTTCTTCGAGCGTGGCGCGGGGTTCATGGCCGCGGAGATGGCCAGTGATCCACTCCTCGAAAAATGAGTAGGTGAGCGCAACGGCGAAGGGAATCTTTACCGTGGGCGAAGGGATGCCGGTGATCGCCGACATCTTGTCGAGGATCTGCTTGAGGGTGAGGTTTTCTCCGCCGAGGATGTAGCGGCGACCGGGCGTGCCACGGGTGAGCGCGGCGACGTGAGCGCGGGCGACTTCCGTTACATCCACAAGATTGAGGCCGGTGTCCATGTAGGCCGGGAACCTGTGGTTGAGGAAGTCGACAAAGATGCGGCCGGTGGGAGTGGGTTTGGCGTCGAAGGGACCGATGGGGGTTGACGGATTGAGGATGATGACCTGCTGACCGTCCTGGGCAGCGGCGATGGCCTGCTGCTCGGCGATGAACTTGGAGCGCTTGTAGTGGCCGACCATATCAGACAGGGAGACGGGCGTGTCCTCATTGATGACGATGCCGTCGGTACGGAAGTGCATGGTAGCGACGGAGGAGGTGTAGACGAAGCGCGGGACGCGGGCTTCGCGAGCCAGGCGAAGCAGATCGCGCGTGCCGTCCACGTTAACGCGATACATCGAGTCGGGATCGCGAATCCACAGGCGGTAGTCTGCGGCGACATGCATGACCGCATCGCAGCCGGCCAGAGCGGCGGCAAAGGACTCGGGGCGAGCAAGGTCGCCGACTTCCGTGTCGCCGGGAATGCCTTCAAGGTTTTTGAGGTTGCTGGTGCGGCGGACCAACATGCGGAGGTCAGCGCCCTCGTCTGCCAGAGCCCTGGCCACATGGTGGCCAACAAAACCGGTTGCGCCTGTGAGAAAGACTTTCATAACGTGCAAATCAACAAGTCCGCTCCGCCCGGTGTGCGACGATGGGCATTGCCCATGAAAAGGGCGAAGAAAAAAGCGGATTACAGGGGGATAAGGGGGTCCGTCCCTCCCGCAAGTCTTTACCTTTCAGCGATCCCTCCCACTATCAAGCCAATTTGGCGAAGGAAAAGGAAAGCCGAGCAATCCTCGATCTTTCCGCTAGTCCAGCGCCTCCGGGTGAAGGGCGATGTTCTTTTCTCCGGCGGCCTTCTTCTCATTGTAGGCCTTGACCCAGTCTTCCCAATGTTTGCCTGCGGCGCGGTCTTTGCCGCTGAACTCGATGCGGGCAATCTCGGCATAGCAGACTTTGCGCTTGCCGGTTGCGTTGGGCGTGAAGTATTGGACAAACGAGTCCGCGAGAGAGACGCCGGTTTGGCGATTAAAGATGAAGGCCTCGATTTTTTCGCCGGACTTAAGCGTGAGGGTCACATCGCCGCGAAAATCGAAGGCCTTTTCGAGCGCCTGACGCAGGTCTTCATCGCTGGCCAGCGTGGGCACCCAGCCCTCGAGCTTCTCATGCTCCGAGCCGGGAGCCAGCTCGAGCGCTTCTACCTGCTCGATGGTGTACTTTGCGACTTCGGCGGTCATGCGTTGGTCTCCTCCAGGGTGCGCGCCTGTTTGTCGATCTGCACCAGCGATGCGGGGCCGTGCGGCGCGGGCTCGTTGAGCAACTTCAATGCATGTTCATCCTTGTACAGGCTGAAGGTTCCCTTCACCATGCCCCAGATGCCGGAGAGCGAACCGAAGCCATCCATGACGGCGGTGGGCTCGTAGCCGCAACTGACCATGCAGTTGGCGCATTTGGGATTGCCGCTGGCTACGCCATACTCTTCCCACTTAGTGGTTTCGAGTAACTCCTTGAATGTTTCAGTGTACCCATCCTGGAGCAGGTAGCAAGGGCGCTGCCAGCCGAAGATGTTGTAGGCGGGCGAACCCCACGGAGTGCACTCGTATTTGCGGTCGCCCATCAGGAACTCAAGAAACAGGGGCGACATGTTGAACTTCCAGGTCGGCTTGCGATTGGAGAGGATGGCGCGGAAGAGGCGGCGCACGCGGGCGCGGCCGAGGAAGCGATTCTGATCGGGCGCCATTTCATAGCTGTAGCCGGGCGAGAGAACGATGCCCTCGACGCCCATTGCCATCACGTCATCGAAGAAGCCGCGGACGTTGTTGGGATCTGTGCCGTCAAAGAACGTGGCGTTGGTGGTGACGCGGAAGCCGCGCTTGACGGCCTCTTTGATGCCTTCAATGGCGATGTCGTATCCGCCTTCGCGGCAGACGGAAAAGTCGTGGTGCTCGCGGTCGCCGTCCAAATGGACAGAGAAGGTGAGGTACTTGGACGGCGTAAACTCCGGCAGGCGTCGCTTGAGCTCGAGCGCATTGGTGCAGAGGTAGATGTACTTTTTGCGCGCGATGAGGCCGTTGACGATCTCGACAATCTGGGGATGGAGCAGGGGTTCGCCGCCGGGAATGGAAACCATGGGCGCGCCGCACTCTTCGACCGCGGCAAAGCACTCCTCCGGCGTGAGCTGCTTTTTGAGAATGTGCGGGGGATACTGCACTTTGCCGCAGCCGGCGCAGGCCAGGTTGCAGCGGAAGAGCGGCTCAAGCATCAGCACGAGCGGATAGCGATTGTTGCCGCCAAGACGCTTCTTGAGTACGTAGGTGGCGACGGTCCACATCTGTGAGATTGGAACTGCCATAGTTTGAGCAATCCTCCGGTGCTATTTGCGACTACCTCTAGGTTAGGCGAATCGCGGAAATAATCTGCAAAACCTGACGAAGTTTTTCTGTTTTACAAGAGGCTGGAATCACGAGGGTTACGTGGATTCGGCCGATTGTTTGCGGCGCGACGCCTCTTGACAGGTTTTTCAGTCGGCTGCAGCGGGCAGGCTGCAGCGGGTTGCGGTTGCTGATCTCCCAGGCCCGAACGCTGGACCTGGGGATCCAGGGTTCACGTTGCCGGCTACGCGGCGCGCTCCATGGCCCGCTTGTAAGTGGTGAGGGCCAGCAGCGGGAAATAGTTGCGGTACATGTCGTAAGACAGATAAAAGACCCTGGGAAAGCCGGTTCCCGTGATGATGTTCTGACGGGTGGGTCCGTGGCCCATGGATTCGTCCCAACTGCCTTCGGCCTTTTGGCGCGCGAGGAGCCACCGGACACCTTTGGCAATGGAATCGGAGCGGTCGTCGCCGGCGGCAAGAAGGGCAAGCAGCGCCCAGGCCGTCTGCGAGGGTGTGCTGGGTCCGATGCCGCGGGTATTCGGGTCGTCGTAGCTGCCGCAGGTCTCACCCCATCCGCCGTCGGGATTCTGCACCATGCGAATCCACTCGGCTGCCTGCTGCACCTGCGGCTCGAGATGGTCGACGCCGATGGCCTCAAGGCCTCGCAGCACGAGGAAGGTTCCGTAGATGTAGTTGACACCCCAGCGGCCAAACCAGCTTCCGTCGGGCTCCTGTTCGGCGAAGATGAATTTGATGGCCTTCTGGACGCGCTTGTCGTCGCGGGTGTAGCCGTAGCAGGCGAACATCTCCAACATGCGCCCCGTAATGTCTACAGTGGGCGGATCGAGCATGGCATTGTGATCCGCGAAGGGGATGTACTGGAAGATCATCTTGGTGTTGTCTTTGTCAAAGCTGCCCCAGCCGCCGTTTTTGCACTGCATGGCGAACTCCCATGCAATAGCGCGCTCAGCGACCTGATGCTGATAGCGCTCACGGGGATTGTCAACCTTTTTCAAGGCCAGCAGGACCTGCGCGGTGTCGTCGGTGTCGGGGTAGAACTCGTTGTTGTATTCGAAGTACCAGCCGCCCGGCTCGACGTTGGGCACTTTGACGGCCCAGTCGCCCTTGTGGCGGACCTCTTTGGAGAGCAGCCAGTCCGCGGCTTTGACCATGCGTGGATCGTTGGCGGGCACGCCGGCCTCGCCGAGGGCATAGACAGTCTGCGCGGTATCCCAGACCGGGGAGACGGCGGGCTGCATGCGGAAGGTGGCCTCAGGCATCTCCGGCGTGGCCGGCTGCTCGATGCCAAGCTTCTCGAACTCGTCGCGCGCGCGGATGACCTGCGGATCGTCTTCGGAATAGCCGAGACAGCGGAGGGCGATGATGGCGTTCATCATGGCGGGGTAGATGGCGCCGAGGCCGTCGGTCATTTCCAGGCGGTCGAGCATCCATTTTTCCGCGCGTTTGAGGGCCAGGGTGCGCAAGGGGCGCAGGTGAACGGCCTCAGACAAGTGCATGATGCGGTCGAGGATGATGAAGAAGTTGCGCCAGGAGAAGAATTTTTTGCGGTCGCGGCGCAGGCGGAGAATCGAGTTGGCGCGGCCGCCGACGTAGAGCTCGTCGATGCCCTGCTCGGGCGGAATCTTCTTGAAGGGTTTTTTGGCGTAGATGATGGCGAGCGGCACGAGGATGGAGCGCGACCAGGAGGAGATCTCGTAAATGTTGAAGTAGAACCAGTTGGGGAAAAGCACGATCTCCGGAGGGATGGCTGGGACGGCATCGTAGTCATACTGGCCGAGGGCGCAGAGATACATCTTGGTGAAGGTGTTGCACTCGACGACGCCGCCGTGGGCGAGCACCCAGGCGCGACAACGGGCCAGGCGCGGATCGTCCGCGCTGAGGCCCATAAGCTTGGCCGAGGCGTAGCACTTGACGGAGAGCGAGATATTGCCGGGGCCGCCGGGATAGATGCTCCAACTGCCGTCGTCGTTCTGGTAGCGCATCATCTCAACGAAAGCGCGCTGGAGCCGGCCTGGGTCGCCGCTCTCAAGCAGCGTGTGGAGAAAGATGTAGTCGGCCTCGAGCATGGAGTCGGCTTCGAGTTCGCCGCACCAGTGGCCGTCCGGGTGCTGCTGCGAAAGGAGGAATTCGCGGGAGCGCAGGATGGCCTGCTCCACGTCTCCCATGTCCGCATCCAGCCGGCCGAATCTGGGCGCCGTGGATACTGTCTTTCCCTGCTCTGCACTCATGCGGTTTTGCGAAGCCTCAGTTTCTTTGCGCGATCGCCGGCGCGCGGCCGGAAAAACAATGCGCGAATGCCCGCCACTCTATGAAGATTCGAGGAGAGCGGGAACGGTTCAATTTGGTTGGCCTGCGCGCGCGTCATAGCGGATTGCCGAGGCGCCGTGCGGCCCCTTTTCCATTAGACGGCGACTGCCTTCGAGCCGTCTGCGCTGCCGATGGCCTGAATGATCTCAGGAGGCAGGCCGAAGCGCACATTCTCCGGCATGACCTCAATCTCTTCGACGCTGGAGAAGCCTTTTTGCCGCAGATAATCGATGACTCCCTGGACAAGCACTTCAGGGGCGGAGGCGCCGGCGGTGACGGCGACAGTGGAGACGCCTTCCAACCAGGAGGGATCGATTGCCTGGTAGTTATCAATGAGATACCCCACCGTGCCCAGGTTGCGCGAAACCTCAACGAGACGGTTGGAGTTGGAGCTGTTCGTAGAGCCGACGACGAGCACCAGGCCTGCATTGTGGGCCACATTGCGGACGGCCACCTGACGATTTTCCGTGGCATAGCAGATGTCCTGCGAGTGGGGCCCGGCAATGTTGGGAAATTTGACCTTGAGGGCGTGGATGATATCGCGAGCTTCGTCCAGGCTCAGAGTGGTTTGCGTCAAGTAGGCTACGCGGTTCGGATCGGGGACCTGGAGAGCATCAACATCCGCCACATTGGAGACGACTTGGGTGACTTCGGGCGCTTCGCCGAGGGTGCCTTCAATCTCGTCGTGGTCGCGGTGGCCGATAAGCACCAGCGAGTATCCCTGCTGGGCGAACTTGACAGCCTCAATGTGGACCTTGGTGACGAGGGGGCAGGTGGCGTCAATGACCTTGAGGTGGCGGGATTTGCTCGAGTCGCGAACGGCAGGCGAGACGCCGTGGGCCGAATAGATGACACGCTGGCCGTCGGGA
>JAJZGF010000091.1 GCA_021805025.1 Acidobacteriota bacterium | reverse complement strand
GGTGGAGTCCTCCATGTCAATGCGGAGGAAGCTGCCGGTGGACTGGGCGTGCTGGGTGAGTTCGAGGGCGATGTTTTCGGCCAGCGCGGGGTCGAGGGTGAGGCCCATCTGGGTGAGCTTGACGCTGATGTTGGAGTCGAGCTTGCGGGCCTGGATGAGGTCGAGGAGCTGGTGATAGATGTCGGCGGCGGCGCGGGCCTCGGCCTCGGAGGTGACGCTCTCGCCGAGGGAGTCGAGTGTGACGGACATGCCCTGGCGATTGACGGAGGCGGCGACGCGGAGAGCGTCTTCGATTTCAAGGCCGGCGACGAAGCGGGAGCTGAGCTTGTTGCCGAGGCGGGAGCGCTCACTGAAGCGGCGCAGGGAACGGTTGCGGGAGAGAGCGATAAAGGCGGAGCGAAGTACGGGCATCAATGCTTCCTGCCGGCTGGAGCGCAGGGGAACGGCCGAGCAGCCGGAAAGAGTAGTTTCGCACATGGGGGCGGCGTGGGTGTCGCGGGGCGGGAGAGGCGCGTGGCTGAGGTAGGATGAATGCCTCAAGGAGGAGCGATGACTCGGTTTCATGTGACGGTTGCGGTGCGACCGGTTGTGCTGGCATTGGTGTGCATGATGTGTGGCAGCCTCAGCTCTGCGCCGCTTCTTCCGAATGTTCGCACTTCGAGTTCTCCCAATGGCCGGTTCCTTGTGCTAGTTGAAGACACGTATGACAAGCCGGGAGCTGTTACGAAGATACCTGCGCAGACCCGTTACGAGATTGTGGAAACCGAGGGGTTTATCAACGAGGGAGATCGCCTGAATGCGCCTGCGACTTTCTGGTCGGATTCCGCGCTGAGCTGGACAGTTACGCAGTCTCGGGCGGAGGCGAAAGAGACATTTTGGCCCATCGTCAGCAACGATGGTCGTTTCCTCGTGTTGGTGGGAGTCGGTCCGGCATTCTCAAATACGACAGCTTTTGAGATTTACAGGAAGAACTGCCAAACGATGCAGGAGTTGACGGATTGCCACGAAGGAAACCTCGTTCGCGCGTATACCGTCGGCGAGCTTGGAGGAGGGACGGAACGCTCGGTGATGGATGGGTCCCCGCAGTGGTTCGCTGGCGGAACCTTGTCCTTCTCAGCCGACGGGACGATGCTTGTTGTGCGAGCAGATGCGATTCGGGTGAGGATTCGACTGGTCGATGGTGCGGTGTTGCGCGGAGAGCCGTGAGCGGGTGCGTTTAAGTGAGTGACGTTCTATGGATTGGCTGGCTGTAGCGAGACGTCGACTTCGAGTACGGCTCCTGAGGCGATGCGGATGGGATAGCCGATGCCGAGACTCTTATCCCATTCGAGAAATCCTGGCGAAGTGATGTGAATCAAGACGTCCTTATCCGGGGGAATAAGGAGAGCGCGATTCGACAGGTAGCCCCCTGAGAGGATGGGATGCGTGGGGTCCGTTTGTGACGCTACCTTCACCTCAATGGCTTGGATGAGGTCGCCCGTCTTTTGATTTGTGAGATGGATATGTAGAAAGCCGGCTTTGGGCGGAAGGTGAACATCAAGCTTCGCCCCTGGGTGCTGGGGAGAGATAGATACCTGAGGCGCGGGATCTGACAGGCTGTAGCCTTCGGTGTAGTAGGAATAGCCATGCTCTTCATCCACGGCGTAGACGGTCCATCTGCCCCACGGAGCGAGATTCTCGAAGCGGTAGTTGCCATTCGCGTCGGTTTCGGTTGTGGGCAGCATGGTGCCGAGTCCAACGCCGAATGGCTCTGCCGCCAGGCGTAGGTGCTTCGCCGGCTGCCCATTCTGATCGAAGACAGTTCCGTGGACCACACCCTTCGGGGCGGGCTGTGCGGGTTGCTGTGCCGCGAGGCAGGCGGCAAAAAGAAGGCTCAGCAGTGCGAGAGCGATCCTCATGAACAGGAATCGTATCACCCGGCCAATTTGCAGTGGGGTTGAAATGTGCTGCTTGTCGGCCTGACGTTCATTCGCCGCCGCTGATTCCCGAGCCATTGAAAGCAGTTGTTCCCGCCGAGGACGGTGAGGAACGCACATGCCGCGAGATTCGTATGCTGGAGAGGTCCTATCTGGCTAGCTTTTGCCATAGGGACAATTTCTCGGAGGTTCCTTCTCATGTTCCGAATCCAGTTCTCAGTGATTGCATGGTTTGCTCTTTTTGCAGCGGAAGCGGCTGGTTATGGCGAGACGATGCCGCAGACGGTGGGCGAGACATTGAGCGGACAGATGGTGACGCTGGCGCAGGCGGTGCGCGGGCAGCAGGTGGTGCTGGTGGCGGGGTTCAGCCGCGCGGGCGGCGAAGGCACGGGGGCGTGGGTGAAGGCAGTGCAGGCAGACCCTGCGCTGAAGGGCGTGGCGGTGTGGCAGGTGGCGCTACTGGCGGGCGTGCCGGGAATCTTTCGCGGGGCGATTCGCAATGGGATGAAGAAGGGCATGCCGGAGGACCAGCAGAGCCGGTTTGTGGTGCTGACGCAGGATGAGGCGGCTTGGCGGAGCTACTTTGGCGTGACGGAGGACAACGCTCCGTATGTGCTGCTGCTAGATGGGTCGGGCAAGGTACTGTGGCGCGGGCACGGCGCAGCGGCCGGGATGGAGCCGGCGCTGCGCGGGGCGGCGAAGTAGGCGCTATTCAAGGCGGAAGAGCGCGCAGCCGTGGGCCGGGAGCTGGACGGCCAGGGATGAGGCGGCGGGGATGTGCTGCTTGTCCCAGACGTTGTAGACGGCGTGGGGCGCGTTGGTGAGGCGGAAGACCATCCAGGGCAGGTTGGCTTTGGAGGGGGCGTCGGCGAGGTTGAAGACGGCGATGTAGGTGTGCGGGTGCACTCCGCCGGTGCGGGCGACCCAGTAGCGCTGCGGGTAGGCCTGGCGCGCGGCGGGGTCGGCGGGCAGTTCGCCGGGATGGCTTTCAACGGCGGTCTGGTTGAGGCGGAGGACTTCTTCGTTGCTCATGAGGGAGCGGGTGAAGGGATCGAGGCGGGTGAGGTTGGCGCCCATGATAAGGGGCGAGCGGGAGATGGCCCAGAGGGTGAACTCGGTGCGCTGCTCGTCCTGGGTGTAGCGCGAGGTGCGCGGCTGGCCCCAGCCGGGGTGCGGCGCGAGGACGCCTTCGGGGAGCATGTCGTCGTCGGGCCAGTTGCCGGGTTTGACATAGGGCGACCAGGCGGCGAGGCGGTCAAAGGCGTCGCGGAGGCCGAAGGGGAATTCGCCTGCTCCGGGCTTGTGGTCCACGTGCCAGACGTCCCAGTGATCGTCGGTGGTACGCCACATCTGGGCGTATTTGCCTATCTCGGCGGCGTTTGCGAGCTGGGTGGGGCCGGGCGAGAGGCTGAGGACGATGGGGCGGCCGGTTTTGCGGATGGCGTCGGCAATCTGGCGGATTTCAGTGGGGCGGTAGGGGTGGTCGCTGATGCAATCGACCTTGATGAAGTCGAGGCCCCAGGCGGCGTAGAGCTTGAGCATGGAGTCGTAGTAGGCCTGGCCGGCGGCGTTGTCGGCGACGCCGTAGTTGCCTTCGTCCCAGGGGCAGGTGGCGGCGAGATCGGCGGCGTCTTTGGCGTGGAAGCTGGTGTCGGCGATGGGAAGGTTGAGGTCGACGACCTGGCGGGGGATGCCGCGGATGATGTGGATGCCGAATTTAAGGCCCTGGGCGTGGACCCAGTCAGCGAGGGGCTTAAATCCCTGGGCGTTAGCGGCGGAGGGGAAACGGTCGAGGGCAGGGATGAGGATGCCGTTGGCGTCCCAGACATATTTGCGTGTGGGGACGGTGGGGGCGAAGGGGTCCTGCATGTACCAGCCTTCGTCGATGACGGAGTAGGTCCAGCCGTACTGGCGGAGGCCGGCGAGGACGGTGGTGTTGGCGCGGTAGTCGGCTTCGTCGATGGTGAGGCCGTAGGCGTCCCAGCTATTCCAACCCATTGGCGGGCCCATGAGTGGTGCGGGAGCGGGGTTTTGAGCAAGGGCCATGCGGGCGGCCGGTGCGCCAAGGACAAGGCAGGCGGCAAAAAGGCTGGCGCGAAACATGTGGCAACGTATACCACAGTGGGAGCGTTGGTGTGCACAGAAGAATGCTCCCCTGAAGTTCAGTGATGCAACTCACTTTCAAACGCGCCTATAATGCAGTCGAATTCAAATTAGACAGCTGGCAGATGCCAATCCCCGACACCTGCAACTGAGGAGATACGTATGCTCAAGCCGTTCCTGCTCCTTGCCGCAGTGGTTCTCATCGTTCTTACGCCAGGGTCCGCGTCGTTGGGTGCGGCGCAGGAGCCTGGCGCCAGGCGCACAGCCAAGAGCGCGGCCGGCTCACCTTCGCCCGCCGCGGCGGCGGCAGATGCACAGGCCAAGGGTCTGGCGCAGGCGAAGAAGCTTTACGGAATCGACTGCGCGCTCTGCCATGGCGCAACGGGTGACGGAAAGACGGATGTTGCCAAGGACATGAGTCTTACGTTGGCCGACTGGACGGATCCGAAATCGCTGGCGGGAAAGACTGACCAGGAGCTGACCGACATTATTCGGAAGGGCAAGGACAAGATGCCGCCGGAGGATAGGTCGCGGGCTACGGATGAGGAAGTGAAGAACCTGATCGTTTATATCCGCAGCATGGCCAAGGCGCCGAATGGGTCTGTACCGACAACTCCGGCTGCCGCTGCGCCGGCAACTCCGGATGCGGCAGCGCCTGCGCCGGCCCCGAATCAGTAATCGGCTTTTTCCGCGGATTTCAGGTCCAATAGGCAGGCATTTTGCGCGTGGTCGCCTGCCCGTGCCCAGGTGTGCGCGGCGCTGCGTGCGATAAGCTGATGCGGAGGTGGATATCATGCGATTGCGCGCGGCGAGCCGGCTGTGGGTCGCGGTTCTGGGGCTGTGGCTGGGAATCTGGGCCGGGCCGTTGTCTGGGCAGGGCGCAGGGCAGGCGCTGCCCGTCCAGCATGTCGAGCATGGGCCGAACTCCGCGGCCGCGCAGAAGGCGCACTACCTGGTGCTGGTTTCGCTGGATGGGTTCCGGTGGGACTATGCGAAACGGGACGGTGCGGTGCATCTGCTGCAACTGGGCAAGGAGGGCGTGTGGGCGCCCGAGGGGATGCTGCCGAGTTTTCCATCGCTTACGTTTCCCAACCATTTCACGATCGTGACGGGGCTCTACCCGGAGCACCACGGGCTGGTGGCGAACAGCTTTTATGACCCGACCATGCAAGCCCGCTATGCGATCAATGACCCCAAGGCCGTGACGGACGGAAGCTGGTACAGCGGTGTGCCGCTGTGGAGCCTGGCGGAAAGCCAGGGGATGCGGACGGCGTGCTTTTTCTGGCCTGGTTCTGAGGCAAAGATTGCAGGCTACCAGCCGACCTATTTTGTGCGCTATGACGACAAGATTGCCGAAGGGGCGCGGGTGAAGCAGGTGCTGGAGTGGCTGCACCTGCCGGAGGCTGAGCGGCCTCATTTCATCACGCTGTATTTTGCGGAGCCCGATCATGAAGGGCACATGTTCGGTCCGGATGCGCCGGAGACGCGCGCCGCGGTGCGCAAGGTGGATGCACTGGTGGGGCAACTGAAAGCGGGCCTGGATGCGACCGGGCTGCCTGTGGATCTGGTGGTGGTGAGCGACCACGGGATGGTGAAGGTGCAGGGTGACTGGATTACGCTGGACCAGTTTGCGGACCTTACGGATTTTGAGTGGGCGGGGCCGTTGCTCTATGGCAAGACGGAGGCCGATCGGGAACGCGTCTACAACCAGTTGAAGAAGGCTTCATCGGAGTTCAAGGTGTATCGGCGCAAGAATGTGCCGGCAGAGCTGCACTACAACCAGAATGAGCGGGAGGGCGACCCGGTTGTGATTGCGACGGGGCCGTACGCGATCCGCGCGCGCGGGCCGGCGGCGGGCAAGGCGGACAACAAGCCGACTGCAGGAGCGCATGGATACGCCCCGGCGCTAATGCCGGAGATGAAGGCGAGCTTTTTTGCCGAAGGGCCGGATCTTTTGCCGGGCCATACGGTGCTTCCGTTTGAGAATGTGAATCTGTATCCGTGGCTGGCGCATATGCTGGGTCTGACTCCCCCGAAGACAGATGGCAGCCTGAATGTGCTGGCAGGTACGCTGCGCGATGGCGGGGCGGCGCGGGATCAATGAATCAGAGAGAAGGGACACGATGAGTCTGGTTCTTGGAATAGACGGAGGGGGCACGCGGACGCGCGCGTCGATTGTGGATGGTGACCGCGTGGTGGCCTTTGCGGAGGATGGCTCGATCAAGCGGCTGCGCGTGGGCGCGGCGACTGCGGAAGAGAATCTGCGGAAGCTGCTGCGCGAAGTATTCGAGCAGGCGGGGGTAGCGCGTGTGAGCACCGCCTCAGCCGGTGTGGCGAGTGCGACGATGCCCGGCGTGAAGGAATGGATCACGGCGGTCTTTCGGGACTTTGGCGTGGAGCGGTCGGAAGTGGTGGGCGATGAGGTCATCGCGCTGGATGCGGCGTTTCGTGGTGGTCCGGGGATTCTGCAGATTGCCGGGACGGGTTCCAACTGCATTGGGCGCGCGCCGGATGGAGGCCGCGAGTGTGCAGGGGGGTGGAGTTCGCGGCTGGGCGACGAAGGCTCAGGCTATTGGATTGGGTTGCACGCGGTGCGCCGCGCGCTGAAGGCATACGACCGCGAGGAGCCAACGCGGGTGCTGGAGACAGTGGGCAAGCTGTGGGGCACGCGCACCACTGAAGAACTGGTGAATGTGGGCGACAGCTCGCCGGGGCCGGACTTTGCCGCGCTGGCGCCCGCCATCGACCAGCTTGCGGAAGAGGGTGATGCGGTGAGTCTGGGTGTGATGCGGCAGGCCGCTGCCGATCTCGTCGACTCCGTGCTGCTGGTGCGCGGCAAGGTGCGGCGCAAGCACGCTGTAGCGGGCGAGGTGCCGGTGGCGTGGATTGGCAGCGTGATTGGGAAATCGCGTCTGGTGCGGGAGGCGTTTCTCGCCGGCCTGCACGCGGCGACGCCGGAGATGCCGGTGGGCGACAAGGAAGTAGCCGGCATAGAGGGCGCGGTGTGGCGCGCGCAGCGGCTGGCAGATACAGTCAGGCAGTGAGCTGGCCGCCGATGATGGATGCGAGCAGGCGGCCGGACGGGTCGACAGCCACAAGATTGGCCGGCAGGCCTGGAGCAATGGAGCCGGTTCTGTCGCTGAGGCCCGTCATGGCTGCGGGGTTGGCGGTGAGCAAGGGCAGGCCCTGATCAACGGTTGCGCCGGTGAAGGCGATGAAGTTGGCGAGTGCACGGTCCAAAGTGAGCACGCTGCCTGCGAGCACGCCCCGCGCCATGGCGCGGCCGTTTGCCACGTGAACGGTGAAGCCGCCGAGCTGATATTCGCCGTCGGGCATGCCGGCGGCGCTCATGGCGTCTGTGACAAGAATGGTACGATGCTGGCCTTTGGCGCGCCACCAGAGTTGCACCATCTCCGGCGCGGTGTGGATGCCATCGCAGATGATTTCGGAGTAGAGCGCGTCGGTGGTGAGCACGGCGCCCAGGATGCCGGGTTCGCGGTGATCGAGCGCGCGCATGGCATTGAAGGTGTGCGTGGCGCTGGCGGCTCCTGCGGCAATGGCGGCGCGGGTTTGCGCGGCAGTGGCATTGGAATGGCCCAGGGAAACGCGGACGCCGCGTGCGGTTGCGTGGGTGGCAAGTTCGGCCGCGCCGGGTAGTTCGGGGGCCAGGGTCATCAAGCGCACGTGGCCTTCGGCGGCCTCATAGAGGCGGTCGAAAATGGGGATGTCGGGAGCGAGAAGATGCTCCGCGGGCTGCACGCCGCGCTTTTCATGCGAAAGAAATGGACCTTCAAGATGAATGCCCAGCGGACGTGCGCTGCCCGCAACGGGCGCATTTGCGATGCGCTTTGCCAGGCCAGCAACGGCGCGCAGGGTGGTGTCGAGAGGGGCTGTTACGGTGGTGGCGAGATAACTGCCGGTGCCGCGTGAGGCGAGAAATCGACTGACAGCGTGAAGCGCATCGGGCGTTGCTTCCATCATGTCGTGGCCGGCGGCGCCGTGAATGTGAACATCAAAGAAGGCCGGGGCCAGGGTCGCACCGGGGAAGTCCAGCAGCCGCGCGCCGGCGGGAATCTCCGCCGCTTTGTTGCTCTGGATGGAGCGGATTCGACTGTCCTCCATCTCGACAACCGGATGGCTGATGAGCCGGGACCCGTCCCACAGTCGCTCCGCTGTGAAGACCTGACGCATATAAACAATTATTGCAGGCCGTACTGTCACGGGAATGTAAAGCGCGGAGCGGCCGGTTTTGCTATGGTTTTGCCATGGAATTCAGGGTCTTGTTGACGGTCGCTAGTTCGGCTTTTGCTTTTACATTGGCGCAACTGGCGGCGCAGACGCGCGATTTGCCCACCAGCAAGGAGTGGATTGGGCCGATGCCGGGACGTCCGCAGCGGCTGAACAGCCTGCCGATGTCGATGACCGTATCGCCCGATGGGCGCTATGTGGTGACGGTGAATGCGGGCTATGGAACCTATGAGTCGCACTACGACCAGTCTCTGGCAGTGCTGGATACGCGGACGGGTAAGCTCGCCGATTTTCCCGATGCCCGCACGCTGGCGAGAGTGGCGAAGCAGACGCTATACTCCGGCCTCGCGTTTAGTCGCGACGGCAGTCACTTGTATGTGAGCATGGGCTCGCTGACCGATCCCGAGGGAAAGGGCAAGGACGCGACGGGCAGCGGCATTGCGGTATATGGCTTCAAAGCCGGAAAGATCGAAGCAGAGCGATTCATCCGTCTGCCGCTGCAGCAGCTTGCGCCAGGACGCGTGACGCGGCTGATTGGCGAACGCGAAGGGGACAAGGGCGTGCCATTTCCGGCGGCGCTGGCGGTGGTGGGAGGAAAGGGGCGCGAGCGACTGCTGGTCGCGGACAATCTTTCCGACGATGTGCTGCTGATTGACCCGGTGAGCGGTGCGCTTGAACATCGCTTTGATCTGGCGGAGAGCAATGCGGTGCCATCGATGTATCCGGGGGCTCTAATGTTGTCGTCCGATGGGCGGCGCGCGTTTGTGGCGTTGTGGAACGCGTCGGAGATTGTGGAGTTAAATCTGGCGGATAACACGGTGGGCCGCAAGCTGGCGCTGCTGAAGCCCGCAAGTCCGGTCGCGCCGGGAACGCACCCGTGCGCTTTTGCACTGACGGCGGACGGCAAGACGCTGTATGTCGCGCTGGCGAATCGCGACGCGGTTGCAGCGGTGAATGTGGGTGCGGGGCAGTTCGCGGTCAAGGGCTACTTTGATGTGCGTTTGCCGGGGCAAAGCTACTTTGGCGCAGAACCGGTGGCCTTGGCACTGAATAGCGACGGAAGCAGATTATATGTGGCCGATTTGGCCAGCGATGCGGTGGCGGTGATCGATCCGCGCAAGCTGACGGCGAAGGAAGCGCGCACAGGAATGGTGGAGCCGGATGGGTTTGTGCCGACGGACTGGATGCCGTTTGCGATGGCGTTTCTTCCAGCCGCGAATGGCGGACGGCTCTACGTTGCAACTGCGAAGGGGCAGGGAACCGGGCCAAACAACTTTGCGCAGCGTGAGACGGCGGAGACGAAAGCCAAACACTACAAATCGGCGAGCACTTATATCGCGACGCTGCTGTACGGCTCGCTGGCGACGCTCGACACGGCGGAGATGGAGAAGAGCCTGCCGCAATGGACGGGGGTTGTGCTGGAGTCAAACCGCATGAAAGCTGCCGCGGAGAAGCTTCCCTTTGCAGGCGCGGGGACGAATCCGATCAGGCACGTCATCTACATCATCAAGGAGAATCGCACCTACGATCAGGTGCTGGGCGATCTGCAGGAACATGGCAAGCAAGTGGGCAACGGTGATGCGAGCCTGACGATGTATGGCGCGACAATTACGCCGAACATTCACAAGCTGGCGCTGCAGTTTGGGGTGCTGGATAACTTTTTTGACTCCGGCGAAGTTTCCGGCGACGGGCATGTGTGGTCGAATGCGGCAATAGGCAGTGACTATCTTGAGAAGACGTGGCAGCAGTCGTATCGCGGTGAACAGCGTACCTATGACTACGAGGGCGTGGTGGCGGACAACTATCCGCTGCTGCAGAAGATTCCCGATGTGAACGAGCCGGCGAGCGGTTATCTGTGGGGCGATCTGGCCGCGCACGGCAAATCGTACTACCACTTTGGCGAGTACATCTCGACGATCTTCTGCGATGAGCCTGCCGCGAAGGATCCACAGCTTGGCCCGATGCTGGGCGGCCATGCGTGTGC
The DNA here is from genome assembly GCA_021805025.1 of Acidobacteriota bacterium. GTDB lineage: Bacteria > Acidobacteriota > Terriglobia > Terriglobales > Acidobacteriaceae > Telmatobacter. The sequence goes on along the minus strand of JAJZGF010000091.1, from coordinate 4,895 downwards.
GCGCGCTGCCGTGAAGCCGGGCGAGACGCTGCCTGCGGAGTGGGGCGGCGGCGTGAACAAGTGGCCGTGGGCGGTTCCGCTGATGGCGGCGAACACGGCGACGAAGCCGGAGCTGGTGGGCCACTTTGCGGCCGAATCCCCGGATTTCAATCTGGCCGTTCCGGACCAGATCCGCGTGGAGATTTTCCTGCGGCACCTGAAGCAGTGGGTCGCGGACAGGGAACAGGGCAAGGACACGATGCCGAACTTTCTCCAACTGCGCCTGCCTGACGACCACACTGCGGGCACACGGCCGGGGATGCCGACGCCGCGAGCCAGCGTAGCAGATAACGATCTTGCAGTGGGGCGCGCGGTGGAGGCGATTTCGCATTCGCCTTTCTGGGAGGACACAGCGTTTTTTATTCTGGAGGACGATGCACAGAACGGCGCCGATCACGTGGACGCGCATCGCAGCTACGCGCTGGTGATCAGCAAATACGCGCCGCATGGGGCCAATGGAGAGCCATTTGTGGATAGCCGCTTCTACTCGACGGTGAGCGTGGTGCGGACGATGGAAATGCTGCTGGGGCTGCCGCCGATGAATAACAACGATGCGTTTGCTTCGCTGATTTCGCCGGAATTCACCGGGCCGGGCGATCAGCCTGCATACGCGGCAGACTACTCCAATCGCGACAACGGGCTGATCTATACGGCGAATACGCAACGGGCTGTGGGCGCGCGCGAGAGCATGAAGATGGACTTCAGCCACGCCGACCGCGCGCCTGCAGAGAAGCTGAATGTCCTGCTCTGGAAGGACGCAATGGGTGACAGGCGCGTGCCGGCGATGCTGAAAGAACGGGTACGGAAGCCCAAGAAAGACGACGACGATTAGCATCTCTTTGCGGAAGGAAGATTAAGACCGGGAGCGCGCGCAGTCAGGCGAGCCAGCCCGGCGCGTGTATGGTTGTATGCGGCGGAAATCTTTGAGTCCGGAGGGAATTGTGAGTGCGTTGAATCGCAGGATTTTTTTGAAAGCGGTCGGTGCGGCGTCGGTGAGCTCGGTGATTGCGCCACGGCTTCATGCGCTGGCGGTCGAAGAGGAAGCGGGCAGGCCGGTTGCAGCCAACGATCAGATCCAGATTGCGCTGATTGGCGCCGGCGGGCAGGGACAGGGCGATACGAAGACCGCGGTCCAGGTGCCTGGCGTGAAGCTGGTGGCCGTAGCCGACTGCTATAGCGGACGCCTGCAGCACAGCAAGGAACTATGGGGCAAAGACATCTTCACCACGCGCGATTACAACGAAATCCTGGCGCGCAAAGACATTGATGCGGTGATTATTGGCACGCCGGACCACTGGCACAAGCAGGCGTCAGTGGACGCGATGAAGGCCGGCAAGGATGTGTACTGCGAGAAGCCGATGATTCATCTCTACAGCGACGGGCCGGAGATGATCGAGGCATCGCGCAGGACGGGGCGGATTCTGCAGATCGGAAGCCAGCGGGTGAGCTCGGTGCTCTACGCCAAGGCAAAGGAACTGCTTGCCGCGGGTGCGATCGGCCAGCTCAACATGGTGACGGCGCACTGGGACCGGAACTCGTCGATTGGCGCGTGGAACTACACGGTGCCGCCGGACGCCTCTACGGAGACATGCGACTGGGAGCGGTTTCTGGGCACGGCGCCGCAGATTCCATTCAACGCGGAGCAGTTCTTCCAGTGGAGGAAGTGGAAGGCGTACGGAACGGGCGTGGCGGGCGACCTGTTTGTGCATCTTTTCAGCGGCACGCATTTCATTACCGGCTCGCACGGGCCCACGCGGGGCATGGCGACGGGCGGGTTGCGCTTCTGGAAAGACGGCCGCGACGTGCCGGATGTGATGCTGGGGATGTTTGACTATCGCGAGGGCTTCAACCTGAGCCTGCACGTGAACTTTGTGGACGGCGGCGAAGAGAGCGAGAGCCTTGTGTTTACGGGCTCGGAAGGCACGATGGAGATTGGCTGGGGCGCGGTGACGGTGAGCCGTGTGCCGCGCGAGACCGAGCCGGGACTGATGATTGGCACCTTCGCCGAGGCGATGCAGGAGCAGATCGAGACGGCATACCGTGAGAAGTATCCAGTGAAGCATTTTGAAGGTGCGCCGCCGGTGGGGTTTGAGAAATATGTGGCGCCGCATGGCTACAGCGACAGCTACGACCACTTCAAGAACTTCTTTGCGTCGGTGCGGTCGCGCAAGCCGGTGGTGGAGGATGCGGTGTTCGGGTATCGCGCGGCGGGCGCGGCGCTTCTGAGCAATCTGAGTTATGACCGCGGGATGATTGTCCACTGGGACCCGGATGCGATGAAGTTAGTGGGAATCGACGCCAGTTAGACTGGGTGCATGACGAAACGGATCGGCATTCATTTGGGCACATCGGGCGGCGCATCGAACGCTGTGGAGCGGGCGCGCGAGATTGGGGCGAACACATTCCAGATTTTCTCGTCGAGCCCGCGGATGTGGCGCGCGCCTCAGGTGGACCCCAAACAGGCCGCGCGGATGAAAGAGCTGCGCGCAAAGCTGGACGTGGGTCCGCTGGTGATTCACACGAGCTATCTGGTGAACGTTTGCAGCCAGTCGGATGACGTGCGGACGAAGAGCATTGAGGCGTTTCGCGGGGAGATTGAGCGGGCGCTGGCCTATGGCGCGGAGTATCTGGTGCTGCATCCCGGCTCATGGAATGGACTGACGCGGGACGAGGGGCTCAGGCTGGCCGCGGAGTCGATTGAACGGGCGATGGACGGGCTGGCGTGGCAGGGAACGCCGTTTCATATATTGATTGAAAACACAGCGGGCGCGCAGTATTCGCTGGGCGGCAGCTTTGAGCAGGTGGCCGAACTGGTGGCGCGGCTGAAGGCTCATGCGCCGGTTGGCGTCTGTCTGGATACGTGCCATACGCACGTTGCAGGCTACGATCTGGTGACCGCCGAGGGCTACGAAGAGACCATGAAGCAGGCAGCGGCAACGGTGGGCTTTGATGCGGTGCGTGTGTGGCACTGCAACGATGCGAAGGCGGAGCGCGGATCGAAGCTGGACCGGCATCAGCACATTGGGCAGGGCACAATGGGAGTGGAGCCGTTCCGGCGGCTGCTCAACGACAGGCGCTTTGCGCATTGCGCGTTTATCGCGGAGACGCCGGTGGATGAGCCGGGCGATGAGGAGCGCAATATGCGGGTGCTGAAGAGCCTGGTGGCGTGATAACTGCTACACAGCCGGGACAGCGGACGCAGCGTGGGCGCGGGCGGGTGCGACGCTGATCTCCTGGTCCTTGTATTGGAGCTGATAAAGCTTCCAATAGAGGCCTCGATGAGCCAGGAGCTCCTGGTGCGTGCCCATTTCGCGCAACTGGCCTTTGTGCATGACGAGGATGGCCTCGGCGCGCTGCACGGTGGAGAGCCGGTGCGCGATGAGGACGCTGGTGCGGCCTTCGACCATGCGCTCCAATGCGCCGCGGATGCGCAGCTCGGTGTCGGTGTCTACGCTGGATGTGGCTTCATCGAGAATAAGGATCCGCGGGTTGTACGCGAGGGCGCGGGCGAAGTTGATGAGCTGCTTCTGGCCGGTGGAGAGGGAGTTTCCGCGTTCGAATACGGGCTCTTCGAAACCGCCGGGCAAGCTCTCGACAAAGTCCAGGACATTCACATCGCGAGCGGCGCGGCGCAGGGCTTCTTCTGTGATTTCCTCGTTGCCGAGGCGGATGTTTTCAGCCAGGGTCCCGGTGAAGAGGAATGGATCCTGGAGGACGACGGCGAAGTGGTGACGCAGGTCGGTTAAGTCATGCTGGCGCAGGTCTAAGCCATCAATGAGGATCTGGCCGGCGGTGACGTCATAGAAGCGCATCATCAGGCTGGTCAGGGTGGTTTTGCCCGCGCCGGTGTGGCCGACGATAGCGATGGTCTGGCCGGGCTCGATGGTGAAGGAGACGTCCTTGAGAATCCACTCGATGCTGGGGATGGCGGCCAATTCCATGGCGCTGGCCTCGGAGTGGGCGGCGCGCTCTACGGCGGCCTTCTGGTCCGCGGTGAGCTTCTGGTAGGTGAACCAGACGTGGCGGAACTCGATGCGGTTGGAGCCGTCTCCCAGGAGTGGATGGGCGGGGCTGACGATCTCAGGCTCGGTATCGAGTAGTTTGAAGATGCGTTCGCAGGCTGCCATGGCGGCCTGCAGGATGTTGTATTTGTCGCTGAGGTCCTGGATGGGACGCCAGAATCGCTGCGAGTACTGGATGAACATGGCGAGGATGCCGATGGTGACAGTGCCGCGGGAGATGACGCTGAAGCCTCCGCGCCAGAGGACGAGGGCGATGGCGATGGTGGAGAGCAGCTCAACGGCGGGGTAGTAGAGCGCATAGGCAAAGATGGTGTCTTTGAAGGCGATCATGTGGAGGCGGTTGACGTCCTCGAAGTCCCGGTAGGCGCGCTCTTCGCGGTTAAAGAGCTGGACAACGCTCATGCCGCTGATATGTTCCTGGGTAAAGCTGTTGATGCGTGCGATGGCGGCGCGCACGCGGCGGTAACTCTCGCGGACGTGATCGCGGAAGAGGCGCGTGACAATGAGGATGAGCGGCAGCACCGCGAAGGCGATGAGGGCGAGCCGCCAGTTGATGGCGAGCATGACGGCGGCCATGATGGTGAGGTTGAAGAAGTCATCGACGATGGCAAGGATGCCGGCGGTGAACATGTCGTTGATGGCGTCCACGTCTGAGGTGATGCGGGTGACAAGTCGGCCAACGGCGTGGGAGTCAAAGAACCCGATGTGCATGCGCTGCATGTGGCGGAAGATGTCGCGGCGCAGGTCGAACATGATCTTCTGGCCGGTCCACTGCATGAGGTAGGTCTGGATGAACTCAAACACATAGGCCGAGACAAGCGCGGCGATATAAAT
>JAJZGF010000090.1 GCA_021805025.1 Acidobacteriota bacterium | reverse complement strand
TTCAGGATGATCTGCGCCGACGCGACTTTACCGTCAACGCAATGGCGATCTCGCTGAATGAGGGATCCTTCGGGCTCCTGATGGATCCACTCAACGGCGCCGCCGATATTGAAGCGCGCAGCCTGCGGCTGGTTTCCAACTACGGTTTTCTCGATCAGCCTGCCTTGCTGATTCGTGCCACCCGCTACCGCGCGCGGCTTGGCTGGGATCTCGACCCCAGGACCCAGGCGCGATACGACAACGCCAGGGAAGAGAATGTCATCCAGCATCTTTCAGACTCCGCCCGAAGCCAGGAACTGGAGCAGATCGGCCATGAGGACGAAGGCCTTAAAGTCCTGCGCGCCTTCGAAGAAGAAGGCTGGATGAAGGTGCTTTTTCCGGCCTGGACCGTTGCCAAAGCCGATGAGGGAAGACTTAAGGCGCTCCATGACCTCGCCGTCGAATTGCTGATGCAGGGCGTGCATCCTGACATGTCCGCCGCACAAATGCAATTGCTCACGGCCAAGCTCGCTCCAAAGGATCTGAACGCGCTGAAGAAGCTGATGCTGCGCCCGGGGTTTGTGGCGGAGTGGAACAGCCTTGACAGCATCGCGGCGGCCTTCGCCAAGGTGCTATTGGCCAAGGACAGTCGAACTCCCTCGGTCAGTTACCGGCATTTCACAACCCATGACCCGGAGGCTGTTCTCTGGCTCGGCTTTACCACCAAGGATGCGGCCATCAAGGAGCGCTACGAGCAGTTTTTGAAGGTCTGGCCCGAGGCGCGTCAACGGATACCGCACGCCCTGATGCAGGAGATGCGGATCACGCCCGATCTGCCGGCGTATCCGATGATCGTGCAGCAGATCTTCCTGGAACTGATCGATGGTCGCCTGACCACCCCCGAAGAGACCCGCGCTTTTCTTGAGCCCCATTCGCCGCCCGCTCCTCCGCCCCAGGTCACCATCAAGCGCAGCCGCGTAAAGCGGGGCGCTGAACCCAAGGTCAAAGAGCGTTCCTATGAGGACGAAGATGAGGCTGGCGATGAACTTGACGACGAGGATCTGGACGACATCGGCGGCGACGATGAGGAGATCGATCTTGGTCTGACGAAAGACGGGGCCGAGCCGGATCTGTTGGCCGACGAGGAAGGTGAGGAGATGGAGGAGGCAGAGGAAGAGACTGCGCCGCCTGCCCGCAAAGGCGCCAAGGCGAAATCCTCCTCGAAGCCAAACAAATCCGACCAGGCGAAAGCTGCTCCGGCCAAGCCAGCGCCGCCAGTCCCAAAACCGGCAGAGAAAAAGACGGCGTCCAAGCCGGCCCCGGCTGCCAAAGTGGCCGCCCCGGCCAAAGCGACAGCGCCCCGGCCTGCCCCGGAGAAGGCGCCAGTGAAGGCTCCCGTGAAGCCTGCGCCCATAACGGCCGCCAAATCCACCAAAACGGCTGCCAAATCGCCCAAAGTTGCGGCCAGGAGCAAACCGGCTGCGAAAGTTGCGGCCAGGCCGGTGCCGGCTAAAAAGAAGGCTGCACACCCGCCGGTGAAGCATGCAAAGCCTGCCAGGCCCGCGGCCAGGAAGCCCGTGCCCAAGCCGGTGAAGAAGCGCAGGTAGGTCGTACGAGCGGCGGCAACAGCTGTTCGGTTCCATCGATGCGGATTTCAGGCCCTCGTTCGGCACAAAAAACCGAGGCAGCCGCGCCAAAGCGGGCTGCCCCTGTTAGATCCGAGAAAATCTCTGCGCTGCGGCTGGATACACCTGTCCCGTTCAACCCGGCAGGTTGTCTTCAGTAATTGCGAAGGATGCGTTGCAGCTTAGTAACGTCCGCGACCGCGTGAGCTTCCGCCCCCACCGCCTGCGCCACTGCCTTTGCGCGCCTGATAGCAGTCCCGGCAGAAGACCGGCCGGTCGCCGCGGGGCTCAAAGGGCACCGTGGTCGGCTGGCCGCAGCCCGAGCAGATCACCGGCGTTCCCTGTGCCGGAGCCGAACGATAGCCGGAGCCACCCCCCCCTTGATCACTTTTCTTTGCCATACGGCAAGGCTTGCAACGCTTGGGGGTCGAATAACCGCGTTCCTGAAAAAACGCTTGATCGGCAGCGGTGAAAGTAAAGTCCTGTCCGCAATCGCTGCAAGTAAGTTGAATATCTCCGGCCATGGGTCTCCTCGTGGTGATGGTACAGACATTATGCCACCTGCGGATCAGAATTCCATCCAGAAATCGAAAGTTATCTTTCAACCTCTGACCTCATGGCATCTTCCCAATCGCCCGGCACGCGCTCTCATGGTGTCCTCCCGTAAACGACGCAGGCTCAACCTGGTTGACTTTGCTGAGGGCCAACCGCCCCAGTTGAGACTGTTCCAGCCTCAAAACCCGGCAGAGTTGCCCAGGGTGTCGCACTCCAGTTTGCACCTTCCGGTCGCTGCTTGAGGGTGGGGAACTAACCACGCGCGTTATCATCAATCCACAGCGACTCCAGGTGGATTACCGGCGAGAATGCGAATCGCGTACATACTCACTTCGCTCGGCATGGGTGGAGCTGAGAAGCAAACTGTAGCATTGGCTCAGCGGATGACTGCGCGTGGTCATGCCGTGGTCCTGCTGATTCTCCGGGAACGACAAAAGGAAGAGTGGCCGACTCCACTTGAAGTCCACTACCTCAATACACACAGGTCGGCTCTGAGTCTCTTGCGGGGCCTGCTGCGCGCACGAAGCATCCTTCGCAATTTCCGTCCTGACCTGCTGCATAGCCACACCTTTCCGGCCAATATGATGGCGCGCACGCTGCGTCTTTTTGGCGCAGCACCCGCTGTTCTTTCCACCATTCACAACGTCTACGAAGGCGGCCCGCTGCGCACCTGGGCCTATCGACTCACCGATGGACTCAGCATGCACACCACCGCTGTCAGCCGGGCCGCGGCAGAGCGCTACATCCACATCAAAGCCGTAGCGCAGTACAAATGTACGGTCGTCACCAACGCCATTGACGTTGCTGAATTCACGCCCGACCCTGCCTGTCGCATCGTCACGCGCAACACTCTGGGCGGGGCAGAGGACTTTATCTGGCTCGCCGCGGGCCGCATCGTTCCTGCAAAAGATTTCCCGAACCTGCTGCATGCATTTGCGAAAATATTTCCCGTCTATCCGCGGACGCAACTCTGGTTAGTGGGCGAAGGCGGTGGGTCCGGAAGGACTGAGTATCTCGCGGGTTCGACGGACCACGGCACATTGGCCCGCATCCGCATCCTCGGCCTGCGCCGCGACATGCCCGCGCTACTCGATGCAGCCGATGCCTTCGTCCTAAGCTCCGCGTGGGAGGGCATGCCGCTTGTCGTTGGTGAAGCCATGGCGATGGAGAAACCGGTTGTCGCCACCAACGTCGGCGGCGTGCAGGAACTCATCGGCGATGCGGGTGTGATGGTTCCGGCAAAGGATCCTGCGGCGCTTGCCGAGGCCATGCTCGCCGTGATGCGTCTCTCACCGCAACAGCGTCAGGCACAAGGCAATGCTGCCAGGCAGCGCATCGCCGCGCACTTCAGCTTCGCGACACGCACCGATGAGTGGGAGGCCTTCTATCGGTCCCTGCTTGAAGGTCGCTCTGCCAACACTCTCTGAGCTTCGCATGGTAACCTTATCAGCGTATTTTTCGCGGCCCTCTACCAGCCGCGAAAAGGGCCTAATTGAGATATCCCGGAGGAGTAGGAATGCGTGTAGCAAGGGCCTGGCATAAGGCGTGCGGCTTCCTGGCCGCGACCGTAATCTGCATCGCAGCTGGTACAACGGTGGAACAATGCGCGCGCGCGCAGAACGCATCCTTGCAACTCGATCACGGCTGGCAGTTCCGACAGATACTTGCCACTTCGCAGGACGCAGAAGCGGGCTGGCAGTCCGCCACCGTTCCCGGCGACATTCACCTCGACCTGATCGCCAACAAAAGGATCCCCGACCCCTTCTATCGCGACAACGAATCTCGCCTGCAGTGGATCGAGAACCAGAGCTGGGAGTATCGCGTAACCTTTAACGTGACCCCGGCGCTGATGGCTTGCGCCAATGTGGATCTCGTCTTCGACGGCCTTGATGCTGCCGCGCAGGTGTATGTCAACGGCACGCAGGTGCTGGACGCAGACAACATGTTTCGCGTCTGGCGTCTGCCGGCCAAGCAGCATCTGCATGTCGGCAGCAACCTTCTTCGCGTGGTCTTTCCGTCGCCGATCAAGGCTGCTGAAGCCGTGGCCGCAACCGATCCCTGGCAGTCCCGGACGAAGGTCGATGCCAAGACCTATATCCGTAAAGCCGCCTATGAGTATGGATGGGACTGGGGTCCGCGCTTTGTCACCAGCGGCATCTGGCGTCCCGTGCGCATTGAAGCCTGGGACAAGGCTCGCATTGCGGACTTCGCCATTCACCAGCGCGATGTCAGCAGGGAAGTAGCGCACGCCGATGCCGAGGTTGAGGTTGAAGCCTCAGGCGATGGCCCTGCCAGCATCGCCGTGCATTACACCGACGGTGGGAAGCCCGTGACAATCACGCGCACCGTTGCTCTGCACACCGGGCTGAACGTCTTCGACTTTCCCATCGAAATTCGCCAGCCGCGTCTCTGGTACCCTGCCGGCTACGGCGATCAGCCGCTCTACGAATTCACCGCGCGCATCGGCGCAGGTTCCTCAATTAGCGATCAGCGCAGCGTAAAGGCCGGCCTGCGTTCCATCGTCCTGCGCCGTCAGTTGGATCAGTGGGGCCGCTCCTTCGAGTTCATTGTCAACGGCATTCCTGTCTTCGCCAAAGGCGCTGACGTCATCCCCTTTGACAGCTTTCCCAACCGCGTCACCACGGCCGACTACCGGCGTATTCTCCAGTCCGCGCGCGACGCCAACATGAACATGATTCGCCACTGGGGCGGCGGCTACTACGAAACCGATGAGTTCTATCAGATCTGCGACGAACTTGGCATCATGGTCTGGCAGGATTTTATGTTCGGCAATGACTGGCAGCCCGGCACCTACGCTTTCAAGCAAAACATAGAGGCTGAGGCAGAGGACCAGGTGCGCCGTCTGCGCAATCATCCCAGTATTGTCCTCTGGTGCGGCAACAACGAAACGGAAATCGCCATGGGCTGGGCGCCTCGCCCTGCGCTGCCCGCCGATGTGCGCTACCAGATGTGGCAGGATTATCTCACTGAGTTCAGCGGCATCCTGCCTCGCGTTGTCGCGCGGCTTGAGCCGGAGGTCCCCTACTGGCCCAGTTCGCCCAGCGCAGACTATGAAGAGCTAACCAGCCGCTTCCACAGCGGCGATGAGCACATCTGGGATGTGTGGCACGGGCGTGTTCCATTCTCAACTTACGAGACGCACCACGCCCGCTTTGTCACCGAGTATGGATTCCAGTCCTTCCCTGAGATGCGCACCATTGAGACCTTTACCCTGCCCGAGGACCGTACCAGCATCTTCACGCCGGTCATGCTAGCGCACCAGAAGAACAATGAAGGCAACTCCATCATTCACGACTATCTGCTCCGCGACTATCCCGAGCCAAAAGACTTCGCGAGTTTCCTCTACGTCAGCCAGGTCCTGCAGGCTGAAGGCATCAAGATCGGCGCAGAGTACTTCCGCCGCAGCCGACCTGAAACCATGGGATCAATCTTCTGGCAGTTGAACGACTGCTGGCCCGTTGCCTCGTGGTCCAGTATCGACTATGACGGTCGCTGGAAAGCGCTCCAATACTATGCGCGCCGCTTTTATGCTCCCATCCTCGTTTCGCCGCATGTCGAAGACGGTTCGCTCCGCGTCTATATAGTTTCCGATAAGACAACCGCGCAGCCTGCTACGGTGCGCGTCCGGCTCATGGATTTCGACGGCAAGGTGCTGCTCGAAGACAAGCATGAAGTCACTATTGAGGCGCTCGCCAGCAAGGTTTATCTGGATTGGCCGCTGGAAAAGCTTGCGGAATCAGGAGCTGCAGATACGTCGCGCGTCTTTATCGTTGCCGAGCTATCCGCGGGGAGTGAAGAGATTTCGCGCAACATCGTCTACCTCGCGCCGGTCAAAGAGGTCCACCTCAAGGCTGCGCATCTGATTGTTACCACAATAGGCGACAAAGGGAATTTCAGAGTCCGCGTCAGTTCACCGGTTCTGGCGCGCAGCGTTTATCTCTCGTTTGGAAATATCGATGCACAGGTATCGGATAACTACTTTGACCTGCTGCCGGGTGAGACGCGGGAGATATCCGTCGCGAGCAGCGCCGCGGTTGACGCGCTGAAAACGCAGTTGCAGGTCGTCTCACTCACAGATGCATTTGCTGAAGATCCGCACGCTGCCGTCGTGACCGCTGCCCAATGAATAGGAGGAAGCATCTATCCGCGCTCAATTGATTTCAGCCGTGGATTGAAGCCTCGCCCCTTTAGAACGAGAATATGGCCTGCACAAAGATGCGCCGCGAAGCCGGGCCCATAGAGAAGATTTGTCCGGCAAGGCTCGTCGAGCGATCAAAGGACGCCCCTGGGGTGTATCCCGTCACATTGCCGGCAGAATCCGTAATTGGCGTGGCATCAATCGTGCCTGTCGGCGTTCCATAGTTGACGTTGTTGAACAGATTCAGTGCCTGGGCCGTGAAGGTCAGGTTGTATTTGCGTGCTGAACCCTGCGGACCAAACATAGAACGCGGCCCGCCGCCGCCCCCGCCAAAGCCGCCGGGACCAAAGCCGCCGCCTGGCCCGCCACCGCCGCGACGGCCACCGCCCGGCCCGCCGCCCATGGGCGGACCGCCTGTCGCGCCTGCAGCCACCTTGGGTCCAATTCCAAATGCGCGGCTAATACGCATATTGATCGCAACCGATGCGGGACCATTGCCTTGGTTCATCGAGAGAAGGTTGGCTCCGGGACCAGGCAGAAGATTCAAACAACCGAGAAATGTGGGAACATACTGTTTTGATGGCGTTCCGGAGCAGTCGGAACTGGCTGCATAGGCCGGTCGGTCGTTCAGAAAGTTATCTCCGGTCAGATCGTTGCTGGTAGTAAAGTTGAACGGCCTGCCCGACCGCGCAATGATAAACGGGTTGAAGCGCAGTCCCCACGGGCCCATATAATTTCCCATCAAGAAGACCATATTGCGCGATACAAAACTCGCACGCCCATAGTCCTGGCTAAGGTTGTACGAGTTGGATGCGGTGCCGCCAGCGTCGTCTGTGTTGGCAAAGGCGAGATTATAGAATCCGAAGACGCTGAAGTTGGGTGTGAACCGCGCGTTGACGTTGGTGATCACCTGATCCTGCTTGTAGACCCCTTCGGGATAGTACTCGTTGATGATGCCCAGCGAAGAATTCGGCCGAGGCCCCGTCGTGCTGTTATAGAAAAAAGTTCCCGGCAGTGGAGCATAGGCATTCGCATCGCGCGTGACAAGTTGGTGTACGCCAAATGTATGCAGATAGGTCACAGTCGCAGTTGTGGTCTTGGTGATCTGCCGCTCGATGCTGCCGCCGAACTCATGCGCATAAGGCGCATGATATCCGGGCGCAATCTCAACGACACTGCTGAGTGGTGTCGGCTTGTACGGCGCAGGGGGCAGGCAGGCCGAGAAATTAATGCTGGTCAGACTTGTACCATTTAGACAGGAGGCTGCGGTCGTCGTCACCTGCACCTCGCCTGAGTTGGCGCCCTGCTGCGTTGCGGCCATGATGTGGTTAATGCCCAAACGGTCATAGAAGATACCGTAGCCGAGCCGCAGAACAGTCTTCGCCGGCTTGTTGCCTTTAGCATCCAGCGCATAGGCCATGGCCACGCGCGGCGCCCAGTCGTTGTGATCGGCAATGTGGTTCTGCGTCTCCCAGCGCACGCCGCCGGAAAGAGTCAGCCGCGGATTCACCTTCCAGTCATCCTGGATAAACAACGAGCCGTTGAAGACATTGGCCTTATATGCGGTCTGCCCCGCGGTGATGCTCAGGTTCACCAGGTTGCTTCCGAGAGTGCTCAGGTTTTGCCCGCTGGCCAGTGCATTCAACGAATTCGTATATCCGTTATTCGAGAAGACCAGCGTGCCGTTCCGGTTTGCAAACGAGGAGAGAGCTTCGCTATCGTCTCGAAGCCAGGTGCCGAACTTGATGGCCTGGGAGCCAATGCTCATCGTGGTAAAGTTCTGCAACTCGAAGTGGTCACCGTGCGTGAAGGAGGACTGCGCCGTGGCCCCGCCCGCGGTAAAGTTTCCGGCTACGAGCACTGTCGGAGCAGTGCTGATTGGCGCAACAGACTCCAGCGCCCGCCGGTATTCGGCGTGCGTCTCATTCACCATGCGCTCGTTGAGGATATGGGACTCGCTCAGTTGAAACGTGTGCTCCGTAGAACTGCTGCTCAGAGATTGCGAGGGCAACTGCGTGGAAGATATGTCGCCCGACTCGGCATCGTAATAGAGCTGGTAACGCAGGGTCACGGTATCCTTCTGCCCAAGTTGGAAGTCGATGCGCGGTGACACGTTAATGTGGTTGTGCGGGTTTGAAAGAGACCCGGAAACCCGCGTCGTCCCCACTGCGTAAAGACCGGTCGAGGGGTCGAGCACCGGCGGCGTGTAGTCGTAGACCGCTTCATCGTGATTGTCGCGTTGCTCCATGCTCATGAAGAACGACGCATTTTTGCCCAGCGCGCCGCTCACCGTGCCGTTGTATTGCACGCGGTTGTACGGCGGCACCGCTGTAAACGGATTGCCCGTATTGAAGCCGCTGTAGTTGCCCTGAATGAAGAATTGCCCGTGCAGCTTGTCCGTGCCCGGTTTGGTCAGAATTTCGATGCGTCCGTAGCCCAGCTTGTCGAACTCGGCAGAGAAAGGGTTCTGGTTGATCCGAATCTCGCGAATCGCTGATTTCGGCGGAAGCTGCCCACCCGTGAATCCATCAATATAAATCTGCCCGCCGTTGGGGCCTGCGGATGGACCCGCCAGCGCTGCCAACTCATTGGATAACTCATCCGGATCGTCTGAAAGTGTATCCAGATCCTTGCCCTTAAGGATGATTGTGTTGCTGTTGCCGCCCGCTTCCACATTCACCATGGGCGTCTCATCGGTCACCACCACGTTTTGCTGCTCCGTCTGGATTGCGAGCGAGACATCGACGCGCTTCAGTTGGCCGGCCTCAAGCAGGATGGGCTGCGACTGAAACGGCGCAAATCCCTGGTACATCACACTCACCGTGTAGCTGCCGGGCGTCAGGCCCTGCACCGCATACGCGCCAGTTGCGTCCGCAGCCGTGGTATGTGTCTCCGCGCCCATTGCCTTTGTCACCGAGATCTGCGCTCCGGGAATCAAAGCCCCTGTCTGATCGGTAATCTTCCCATGCAGGGTTGCAGTCGTTGTCGTAGCAGTGGTCTGCGCTTGCGACAATGCCAGCGCAGCCAAACCCATGATCAGGGCAACAATAAAATGAATCATCCAATGAAGTTTTGAAAACACTTCTCCCTCGCTTCTGCTCACTCAACTATGCGGCGTGCCTATTGATCTGCTGCGTCCGCCGCCCCGCCGGATCCCATGCTCCAGTTTGAGAGCAGGCTCTGGCTAGCCTCTGGTGCTTCCAGCAGCGGCTCAACTCCAGACAAAAGTGTGATCGCCGTGACTTCCGCGGTGCCCTGCGTTGAGACCAGCATCACGGCGTCGCCCTTCTTCAAATCGCTGAATTGAATCACGGGCGTTCGGTTCAGCATCTGCTGCATACTTCCGCTCTGTGTCTGTCCGGCTCCAGCCCACTGCCGGCCGCCGGCCTGCCCGTACTGTTGTTCGCCCGGTCCAGCGGCCCCGCCAGCAGGTGCGCTGCCTGCCATTCCCTGTGCCCGCCCGGCTGCTCCTGCGCTGGGCGTCGTGCCCTTCAGCCGCACTGCCAACAGCTTTGCCATCATCTCCGGTAGCGCATGCATCTGCGCATCGGGCGTGATCTGCACGGTCACAGGCTTCTTGGTCAGCAGGTCCTTCACCATGATCGTAGAGGCCGCCGAATCGAGCGAGACGATCATCCCCGAAATATTGCGAAAGCTCCCCGACACCACCTCTTCGGCAGCCATCTCCGTGCCCGCCGCATTCTTCTCGCCGCGCGCCCGCAGTTGGTCGCCGGGGTGTACCGCATCGATCGGCGCCGGCTGTGCAAGGTCAAACCGCACCGAGCCGGGCGCGTAGCGCTTCAAGACCGTTGTACTGCTCACATGGATGGTCACCGTCTTTGCGGCCGCGCCCGCGCCGCTGGTTACTACAATGGCGCCGTCTGCGGCATTCACGCTCTTCACCAGTCCGCCCACGCCGCGCAACTGCCAGTCTGCGCGCTCCTTCTGTTCCTTCTCCGCTACATCGGCGCGCTTGATCGTCACAATCTGCGCTGCCTGCGGTGTTGCTCCCGCTGCGCCGGACGCCAGCTTCACCAGCACGCGATCTCCGGTCTCGAGATCCACTAGCCGAATATCGACGGCGGCGCTCAGGTCTTTTTGTCCAGGTTCCACTCGCTTCAGCACAGCCGATGCGGGCACTTCGACTTCGCGCAAGCCATCCGCGTCCGTCTTCACCGTCAGCGTGTCGCCGCTTAACGCCGTAATGGTTCCCACAAAACGGTCGGCCGGCTGACCGTAGAGCCACGTTGTGGCCGCAATGGCCAGGGCAAGCAGCGTCGTGGTCAGGCGGGCGTTAGCGTGCATATCTTTCTCGTGTCTCATTGGCTCAATCTCCAGAGCGCTCCGCGCGCCTGGCCTGATAATGCTTTCTGTTTCGATAGACGAACGGTGGAAGGGAAAAGTTGAGGGCTCTGTACCGATGCGTGGAATGAATGCAGGATGTACCCGTAAAGTCAACAATGCGATGGGATTTTTCCGCTTCTCCGCGACCTGCAATCCTTAAGACAAGCTGAAGATGCAGGCCTTCACTGCGATAGTTGCGCGGTTTCCAAAAATGTATAGCTTCCCGATGGCGCGGGAACCACATGCGTCAGGCGGCGGTTATGCACCACCACCGTATCCAGATACCACAGGTTGATCGCCGGCAACTGTTGCGCCAGTATCTGCTGCGCCGCTACATAATCCTTGCGACGCCGCTCCTTGTTCGTGCTTTGCGCTGCGTCATCCAGCAGCGCGTCCAGGTGCTGGTTTGAATAGTGCCCGCGGTTTCCGCCCCTCGGCGAAAAATTGCGCGTCGCAAACACATAGCTGAAGATGTCCGGCTGTTCATTGCCGCCAATCCACCGCAGTGAATACATCTGGAAGGCCCCCCGCGTCACATCCGAGTAGAACGTCGCAAACTCGAAGCTGCGCAGATCAAGGGCAATCCCCACGCGTGCCAGTTGCTGTTGGAGCACGGCCGCCAAGAGCCGCACATCCTCCGCATTGCTCGTCTTCATCGTCAGGTGAAGACGCACCCCATCGTTTCCGCGACGGTATCCAGCCGCATCCAGCAATTGCTCGGCGCGCGACGGGTCATAGTCATAACGCGCCACATCCCCTGTCCAGGCCCAGTGAGTCGGCGGTAGAAGACTCTCTGCGGGCTGCGCGTGACCGCCCAACAGCGTCCTGATGATCAGGCCGCGATCAATGGCACATGCAATCGCCTGCCGCACACGCACGTCGCTCAGCAGCGGGTCGCGCACATTGAACGCCAGGTATTGAATCTCCGTGCCTGGACTGTCCTCAATCTGCAGATTGGGACGTGCGGCCAACTCCGGCAATGCATCCATGGCAAGTGAATTGATGGCCACATCGCCCGATCCTTTCTCCAGTTCCAGCGCCTCCGTAATCCCATCCGGCACAACGGCAAAGCGCACGCGCTCAATCTGCGGTACAACTCTCCAACTCAGCAGATTGCGTTCAAGCACGACATCCAGGTCCATCTGCTGGCTCACAAAGCGAAAGGGTCCCGTGCCTATCGGATGCCGCCAGAACTCGGGCCCGCTGCCCTCCGGCACCACGCCCAGCGCGCCTGTCGCAAGATTGCTCAGCAAAAAGTTATCCGCATATTTCAAGTGAAAGACAACCGTTCGTGCATCCTCCGCTTCAACCTTCTGCACACTCGCATACGCCGCAGCCTTAGGCGAAATGACTGTCCCGTCTCGCATGGAGTTCACCGTCCACTCCACGTCCCGCGCCGTCAACTCTCGTCCATCCTGAAAACGCACCCCATTGCGGAGATGGAAAACCCACGTCAGAGGATCAGGCTGCTCCCAGCTTTGGGCAAGAGACGGCGTGAATTGAAAGCTCTCATCGTGCGCCACCAGCCCGTCGAAAAGCAGGGCATCAATTCGTTGCGACTGTGCATCCGCGCCGATGCGAGGGTCAAGATTCGCGGGGCTGCTCTCAATCAGAAACACCAGCGTCCGCAGGTCACGGCTGGCGGAGCGACAACCTGCCATCATCAGCAGGCACGCCATGGCAAACCTCAGCGTGTACCGCCGCTTCTGTCGCCGTCTGCGCAAAGGATGAGCGGGCATGAAACTCCAAGGATCGTCTTCACGCATACGTCACCTGGCCCAGAATCGTCCCGCGCTTCGCGCCTGTCGCGGCAGGCACATTCCCCGGCAGCCTGTGCCACGTGTGCCACGCCAAGAGCGCAAAGGCCGCCGCCTCTTTGGCCGCAGCGGGCATCCCAAATTTCTCGCTCGCTGCCAGTTCACAGCGCAGCGGCCCCAGCCTCTGCGCAAGCATTGCCATCAACGTTGCGTTTCGCGCGCCTCCGCCGGAAACGATGTAGTCCACGGGCGTCGACTTCATCTGCACATGGGCAAACCGCTTGTAGCTCCGTACGATACTCTCCGCCGTCAGCGCCGCCGCTGTTGCCAGCGCATCCTCAGGCTTCCTGCTGTGTCGTCTGCACGTGGCCAGAAATGCCGCTGAATACTCCCGTCCAAACTGCTCGCGACCCGCCGTGCGCGGCGGCTTCAGCGCAAAGTAAGGATTGCGCATCATCCGCTCCAGCACCGGTGCAATCACCGCACCGCGCGCAGCCGCTGCCCCGTTCCGATCAAACTGCTTACCCAAAAGCTCCTGCGCCAGTGCGTCCATCACCATGTTGCCCGGCCCCGTATCGAATGCCATAACTTGCGCAGCCGATGCTCCTGCAGGAAGTGCCGTCAGGTTTGCAATCCCGCCAATGTTCTGCAGCACACGCCCGCGCCTTGCATCCGCAAACAGCACATAGTCCAGCAGCGGCGCCAGCGGCGCACCTTGCCCGCCTGCCAGCATATCGGCAGGGCGAAAATTCGAAACTACGGGAACGCCTGTGGCCGCTGCAATCGCCGCAGCCTCGCCCGTCTGCCATGTGCACGCAAAACTGCGCCCTGCATACCGCGCCGCGCGCGCCTGATGATAGAGCGTCTGTCCATGACAACCAACCAACTCCACCGTCACCCGATGCTGCGTCAGCGTAGCCTGCACAGCCTCCGCATAGGCCAACCCCAACCGCCAGTTCAGCCGTGCCAGCTCGCAGGTCGATGTCTCGCCGGCGTTCATCGCTGCCAGCACCGCGCGCCGCAGGGCTGCGGGGTAGGGAAATGTCTCATGCGCCAGCAGCGTCAGCTTCGGCCTCGCGCGGCCCGCAGCGATCCGAACCAGGGCCACATCCACGCCATCGGCCGACGTTCCGCTCATCACCCCAGCCACCGTCATCGCCCGCGCGCTCATGCTGTCTCCGCCTGTGTGGCCGTACCCGAACGCCGCATCTCCGCAGCCTCGACCCGCCGCAATATATCTTCGTGGAAGCGCAGAATCCGCGTCCGCAGCGCTTCGAACTGCCGTACCGTCAGTGCAGGCCCCACGCCGCGTGCAAACAGCCTCGCCCGCTTCAGGCTTACATCGCGCGAGCGAGCAAACAGCAGCTCCCGAAACGCCGCTGACCGCTCTCCTTCCGCAAGCAGCGCCTCATACGCCCGTAGAATCAGGTCCGCGCTATGGCAGACCTCCATTGTGTCCATGCCTGCGCGCACCGCCGCTACCACGGCCTCTTCCATCGGTACGTGCTTCAGAATCCCGCCCATCTCCAGATCATCGGAAAAGATGATGCCGCGATAGCCGATGCGTTTCCGCAGCACTGTCGAAATCCAGTACGACGACACGCTCGCGGGTGTATCTCTTCCGGGAGTCTCGGGGTACGCCGCATGATTCACCATTACCATGGGCAGTTCATCCCGGAGCACACGATACGGCGTCAGATCCTCGCGCCACACCTCCTTCCATCCGCGGTGAATCTGCGGTGTCTCCACATGCGAGTCGAGCGTCCCTCCGCCCAATCCAGGAAAATGCTTCGCGCACCCCGTTACGCCGCCCTCCGCCAGCCCCGTCAGAAACTCCCGCGCATACGCAATCACGTCCTCCGCACTCGCCGCCACAGAGCGCGTTCCCATCACCTCCGTCGACTGCGGCAGCGCCAGGTCCAGCACTGGCGCGAGCGTCGTGTTAAACCCGAAGGCCCGTACTCCCTGCGCAATCAGTGCGCCCTGCCGGCGCGCGAACGAACCGCTGGGCGTTCCATCCTTACGCGCTCTTTGCAAGAGGCCAAGAGACCAATCCGCCGTCGCCGCCGCCTGCGCAGAAGGCATCGGCGCAAGCGCATCGCGCAACCGGTCAACCGTCCCGCCCTCAACATCCACACAGCGGAAGCTATGCGCCGCGCACAGCCCCGTCGCCTCATCCAACAGCACCCTGGTCTGCCTTGCATCGGAAATATTCCGTCGAAAGAGAATCACACCGCCCGGACGCACAAGCTTCAGCCACGCGCGCTCCATCCCGCTCAGCTCCGTGCCGCCCAGTCCCACCACCAGCAGGCTTCCCGCAGCCTGGCGCAACGCAACTGTCATCCCTTCTCCTTCAGTTCCTGCTGTAACTCTTCCAGCAGGTTCAACGCCTGTAGCGGAGTCAGCGCATTCACGTCCACGGCCTCAATGCGGTCCACAATGCGCTGTGAAAGCGGTGTAAACATTGTCAGTTGCAGCGGCTCCGGCGCCGTCTCCACCTGCACGCTCTGCCGCTCCTGCCTCTCATGCTGACGTAACACGTGGCGCGCGCGTTCAATCACCGCCGCAGGCAGACCCGCCAGCCTGGCTACTTCAATGCCGTAGCTTTTGCTTGCCGCGCCCGGCTCAATGTTGTGCAGGAACACAATGCCGCGCGGCGCCTCCTTCACGCCCACGCGCAGATTCCGCACCCGCGGCAGCTTCTCCGCCAGCATCGTCAGTTCGTGATAGTGCGTGGCGAAGAGCGTTCGCGCACGCGTCTCCGCATGAAGATATT
>JAJZGF010000274.1 GCA_021805025.1 Acidobacteriota bacterium | reverse complement strand
GGCTTCGAACCGGTCGTCCCGGCCTGGTCGGCAGCGCGGCGGGGGACGTCGGTGGCCATGGTGGCGGGCGTTGTCGGCTCTTTCGCCCAAAACGTCGTGATGACGCTGGGTGCCGGCGCCCTCACTTATCCGCTACCACCGCCCATGCCTGGCTGATCGACTTGCCCCTGCTGATGGTGCTGGGGGGCCTTGCCCTCGTCGCCTTCATGGCGGCACGACGCACCATGTCGGGACGGGTGGGCTCAGTCGTCCTGCTGTTTGGCTATCCGCTATCCATCGCCCTGTGCTTTGCGCGATGATCGCTACCGGGAGACAATCCAGCATGCTGCACGGCCGAGCAAATTAACCGCATGATCGCTCAACTAGTTCAGGTCCTCGTGGGGTTCGCGCGCGGACATGCCTGGCTGGCCTATGCCCTGGCGTTCCTCCTAGCCGGGGCTGAGGCTTTCCCCGTGGTCGGTGCGCTGGTGCCGGGAACCGCTACTATTATCGCTCTCGGCGCCCTCGTTCCCGCCGGGGCTTTGCTGTTCTGGCCGCTGGTCGTGTTCGCTACGCTCGGAGCCATCGCAGGCGATGGTCTATCTTACTGGCTCGGCAGCCACTACAAGAGCGAAGCTATCTCGCACTGGCCGCTCAGGCACTACTCTGGACTCGTCGACCGGGGGAACGCGTTCTTCGAAAAGCACGGCGGCAAGGCGATCCTGATCGCCCGTTTCACGCCGGGTGTCCGCGCTGTGGTGCCGGTCGTTGCTGGCATCACCGGTATGCCCATAACTCGATTCTACGCGCTGAATGTTCTATCAGCACTGCTCTGGGGACCAGCCCATGTGCTGATGGGGGTGCTTGTCGGCGCGTCGCTAACGGTCTTGGGCGCCATCGCAGGACAACTCGAGGCCCTTTTTCTTGGCCTTCTTCTGGGGGTTGCGATCCTCGTCTGGATTACACCCCGCGTGCTCCGGTGGTTGAGACGCTTCTTGGGCTATCTCCATGGTCCTGTGTTGGCCTGGGCTCAGTCTGGGGATAGCTGGGTGCGCCGACAGGTCATTTCGATACTCGATCCCGGAAAAGCCGAGCTCCCCGGTCTCGCCGTACTTGGTGGGCTGCTGGTGGTCAGTCTTTGGCTCTTTTTTGGGGTCATGCAGGATCTGATCGCTGGCGATCCCTTGGTGCAGGCCGACCGCTCCGTGTTGAACCTCCTCTTGTCGCTGCGCATGGAATGGGCCGCTCATCTGGCAGTCGGGATGAGCGAGCTCGGCGGTGCTCCCGAAGCACTCGCCGTCTTAGCGATTGCACTGCTCTGGCTGGATCGACGGCGCGCGTGGCGCGCAATGGCTTACGTGATTGCCGCCGCAGCGGGGGCCATCCTCTTCGCTATCGGACTCGACCTTGCTCTGAAACGGCCGCAACCGCTCTATCGCTCGCCGGGCTGGGGCCTGCTTCCGTTTCCGGGCACGCATCTGGCGCTGTTCGTCGCCCTGCTTGGCTTTCTGGCAGTGCTGGTTTGCCGGGAAGTGGCGTGGCGGCGCCAGGTCGGCGTAGCGTTTGCCATCGTCCTGTTCGTCGCATCGCTGGCCGGCTCTCAGCTCTACCTGGGTGCAGAATATCTTTCCACCGCCTTGGAGGTACTGGCTTTTGGCACCGCCTGGGCAGCGCTGCTGAGCATCGCCTACTTGGCGCGCCCGACCGAGACGGTACGGCCCGCGGGGCTGGGGCTGGCGGTCACCCTGACTTTTGCGCTGGCCGGAACGGTAAATGTCGCGATTGCGCATACCTCCGACATGCGGCGCTATGCCCTGACGCCGCACACCGTCACCTTCTCGGTCGAGGATTGGCTCGGCGGGCAATGGCGCAGCCTTCCGGCTCGGCGCCTGAGCCTGTTAGGTTCGTTCAACCAGCCATTCACGGTGCAGTGGCTTGGCCCGCTTGGCCCCGTGCAAGCCGATCTTCAGCGCCATGGCTGGCGGTTGCCCGTCTCTTGGAGGCTGCTTTCTGCGCTGGCCTTTCTCTCACCCCATCCGAGCATGGCATCGCTTCCGGTGTTGCCCAGCTTCGAAAGCGGGCGCATGGAGGCAATGGCCATGATCAAAACCGGAGGCAACATTCCGAACGGCGAGCGGCTCGTGCTCCGGCTTTGGCGATCCGACGTCGTCATACCTGTCCGGAACAACCCCCCGCAACCGCTCTATATTGGGACCGTTGGGGTAGAGCGGACCAGACGTATAATTTCGACCGTAAATATGCTGCAAGATGTACGCGGCGCAAATTCAGTTCTCGTGGCGTTTGCCGCCGCCATCCCCGGCGCCAGATTCGTCCTTCGTCCAGGGCAAGCGGCAGTTTCGGACTGGAGCGGACCGACCGTGCTCGCCTTGGCGCCCGGTCTTGCTTCGACGGCAACCCCTGTTCCCCACGCCGTGCGATGAAACTCCTCGTTATCGAAGACGAACACAAAACGGCGGCCTTTCTGAAGAAAGGTCTAGAAGAGAGCGGTTTCGTCGCCGATACGGCCGAGGACGGCGAAGTCGGTACCTATCTGGCGCAGCAGGGCGACTACGATCTCATCATCCTTGACGTCATGCTGCCCGGTCAGGATGGCTGGTCGGTCCTCAAGACCTTGCGACTTCGGCGCGACCAGACTCCGGTGCTGTTCCTGACGGCACGGGACAGCGTCCCAGATCGTGTGCACGGACTTGAACTTGGCGCCGACGACTACCTCGTCAAGCCCTTCGCCTTCTCGGAACTGTTAGCGCGGATCCGCACCATCCTGCGGCGCGGGCCGGCTCGCCAGCCAGCCACCCTATGGGTGGCCGACCTCGAGATCGACGTACAGCGCCACAAGGCGACGCGGAGCGGCCGCCAGATCGATCTGACGCCAAAGGAGTTTCTGCTGCTCTCGCTGCTGGTTCGTCGGAGCGGCGACGTTCTGTCACGCACACTGATCGCCGAGCAGGTCTGGGACATCAACTTTGATAGCGGGACCAATGTCGTTGACGTGCATATGCATCGACTCCGTGCCAAGGTTGACGATCCGTTCGATCTCAAACTCATCCACACGGTGAGGGGCATTGGATACGTCCTTGAAGAGCGCGCCTGACTACCCGGATCCTCCCGCGCCGGCCGGGCCGCGCCGGTTGAGCGGTTCGATGGTCATCCGGATGACCACCTGGTATGCGGGGACCTCGTTTCTACTCGTCCTTATGGCCACCAGCGTGCTCTATTGGTCGATAGCAGCCAATATGGACGCCGAGGACCACCGCGTTCTGCGCAATACAGCAACCAATCTGAGCGATCTCTTGCGCCTATCGCCAGGCATCGGATATGCCAAGCGCATATTGATCGGCCCGTCGGCACCACTTCCTGAGCGGCAATTCATCTGGGTTCGCGTGCTGATGGCGGACGGCCGGGCGTCCATTGAAACGACGGGAATGTCCCGCAGACTGCCCGTTTCGGACTTTCCCGCCTTGCTCGCGCTGCGGCCGGGCCAGGAACTCATTCGATCCATCGAGACGCGTTCGGGCCTGGTGTTCCAGA
>JAJZGF010000089.1 GCA_021805025.1 Acidobacteriota bacterium | reverse complement strand
GAAGTGTTTATCGCTCGCAGTGAACTCAAAGATCATGGCGATCATCGTTTCGG
This sequence comes from Acidobacteriota bacterium, assembly GCA_021805025.1. Lineage (GTDB taxonomy): Bacteria > Acidobacteriota > Terriglobia > Terriglobales > Acidobacteriaceae > Telmatobacter. Next base: position 15,254 of record JAJZGF010000089.1, on the reverse strand, counting down.
TGCCTCCGCGATTCCAACTCCATGATGAAGTGAGCGTCTGAGGAATGCTTCGGTGGAGAACGAAGTGTTAATACCCCGCGATCTTCCGTCTGAAATATGATGTGGGTGTGGATAGGAACTCTATCGACGCAGGATTGGCGTCGGCCGCCACCGCGGTTGCGGATCGCACACGGGCGCGGATGCTTTGCGCGTTGATGGATGGGCGCGCTTACACCGCCACGGAAATGAGTCTTGTGGGCGGCGTATCAGCTTCGACGGCGAGCGCACATTTGCGAGTCCTGGTCGAGAAGGGGATGGTCGACTGCGCTGTTCAAGGGAGGCATCGCTACTTTCGGATCGCGAGCCATGAAGTTGCGGATACTTTGGAATCGATCATGGGGCTGGCGGCCAAGCAGCCGGGACTCCAAAGCAGGGTTCCCACGAACCTGCGCTTTGCGCGCACGTGTTACGACCACATGGCCGGCGTGGTGGCGGTGGCGCTGCACGACAGGCTGGTTGCACTGCGATGGCTTACTGACGACAGTTCGTCTGTGAGCGACATTGGACGGGCGGAACTGAGCCGCATCGGCATCCACCTCGTGCGCTCAACCTCGCGCCGCCGCCTTGCATTTGGTTGTCTCGACTGGAGTGAGCGCAGACCGCACTCGGGTGGTCTGCTCGGTGCGGCGATCCTGGCTACATTTGAGACGAGGCGCTGGGTGATACGCCAACCCGATAGTCGAGAGCTGGTGTTGACGGTTAAGGGAAGCAAGGCGCTCAACGATCATTTTGGCTTGAGTCAGTTTCAAGGGCGGATGGTGTCAGGGATCGGCAGTTTCTCATTGTTGGTGCGCTAAAGCTGTCTGATTGCGGCGAAATCTTCACGCATCGCGGAACGAAAGGTGCGTCAATGCTTTGCGAACCATCGCGCAAAATAGCCTTGGCGTGACCATCAGTTGATGCCAATGCGCTCATGGAGTGCCGATTACTGTCTAACAGTCGACTTTACCGCCATCCATCCTTTCGGAGTGTTCGAGGTCTGGCCGCGCATGGTTTCTGCTCCAAACGGTTTCAGGTCGGCCACTGCTGTGCCCGCAGCGTGAGGCCGGGCCCAGACTCAGTGGCCGACAGTGGCTGCGTCGGCCTTGCCCTTGAAGCGGCTGTAGACGAAGACCACGTACGCCACGGCGAGCGCCATGCCGAAGGTCCACCACGCGAGGCCAACGGAAAGCGTGTGCGGACCGGAGATGGCGCGGGTGAGCGTGATGTCGTTGGCCGCGCCGGTGGTGGCGGGCAGCAGCGTGGGATAGACGCCCCAGCAGGCGCCCGCCAGCATGAAGAAGAGATAGACGCTCGATGCGAGGAAGGCCTTGACGGGCTGGGCGTTGCGATTCCAGAACCAGAGCGCGGCCAGTGAAGCGACCACGCCGACGGGCACGATGAAGGTGACCGGGTATTGATAGTAGTTGTTGAGGCTGGCGGGGCGCACGGCGATGGTGGCGATGAGGCTGATCACGGTGAGGGCCGCAAGCGCGAGCCAGAGCGGAGTGACGATCCTGCGAGCGCGCTGTTCCAGGTCGCCCGATACCTTGATGGTGAGCCAGAGAGCGCCATGCAGGGTGAGCGCGACCAGCGCGACGAGGCCGCCGATGACGGTGTACCAGTCGAGGATGCCGGGCGCGACGCCGGGCTGCCAGTTGGTCCAGAGCGGCAGGAAGAAGTAGCCATCCGGTTGCAGTGGCACGCCGCGGATTACGTTGGCGAGGGCCGCGCCGTAAAAGATGGCGAGCAGCGCGCTGGCCAGGCCAAAGACGCCATCGAGCAGCGAGCGCCAGACGCCGAGATCGAGGTGGTTGCGCAGTTCGAGACTGACTCCGCGAAGAATGAGCAGCCAGAGCACGATCATCAGCGGCAGATAAAAGCCGGAGAATGCCGAGGCGTAGAGCAGCGGGAAAGCGAAGTAAAGCGTGCCGCCGCCGGCCAGGAGCCAGACCTCGTTGCCGTCCCACACCGGGCCGATGCTGGCCAGCGTGGCTTTGCGCTCCGTCTCGTTGCGAACGAGAAAGAGATGCAGCACGCCAACGCCGAGGTCAAAGCCGTCGAGCACAACGTAACCGACGATCATCACCGCAACCAGCCAGAACCAGATAAAACCCATCATCGCAATGCTCCCTTCCTTGTTTGCATCCGTCAGGCGGTGCGATCAGTCGGCAGCCACGGCTGCCTTTTCTTTCGGCTCCGGCCCGTGGCTGATTTCGCGGTAGACCAGCACCGTGAACAGCAGGCCGAGCAGCGCGTAGAGGCCCATGAAGCCCAGCAGGGTGAAGAGCCCGTTGCCGGCCGAGACCATGTTCGAGTAGCCCTCGCTGGTGCGCATCAGGCCGTAGATGAGCCAGGGCTGGCGGCCAATTTCGGCGGTCATCCAGCCAGCGGTGTTGGCGATGTAGGGAAGCGGAAAACTGATCAGCAGCAGCCAGAGGATCCAGCGAGTCTGGTAGAGCCTGTTGCGCCACAGCAGGAACGCTGCAGCGATCATGAGGAGCACGAAGTAGGTTCCGAGGCCGGCCATGATGTGGTAGGCGTAGTAGAGCAAGGGCAGCGTGGTGGGCCACTGGTCGCGCGGGAACTGGTCGAGGCCTTTGACCTCGGCCTTGGTGGTTCCATAGACGAGGAAACTCAACAGATCGTTGACCACGATGGGGTTGTCAATCTGCTGCGTCTCTTCATTGGGCTGGCCCATCAGAACGATGCCCGCGCCGGCTTCGGTCCTGAAGAGGCCTTCCATGCCGGCCATGGCCGCTGGCTGGTGGCGGGCAACATATTTGCCGTGCAGGTCGCCGGTGGGGAAGATGATGAGAATCGTCGCGATCACCCCGGAGATGACGCCCACTTTAAGAAAAATCTTGCCGTAGGCGCAGCCGCACTCCTGAAAGCGGCCCTCAAGAAGATAGAAGGCGCCGGTGGCGGCCATTACAAAGCTGCCGGTGACGACGGCACCGGTCATGTTGTGCGCGTACTGCAACAGGGCCCATGGGTTCAACAGCAGTTGCCAGAAGCTGAGCACCTCAAACTGGCCGCTGGGCAGATGGGCGTAAGCCACCGGATGCTGCATCCAGGCGTCGGTGACGATGATGAAGAAGCCGGAGATCCACGAGCCCACGAAGACCATGACCGCGGAGAACCAGTGCATCTTCTTCGAGAGACGACTTCCGCCGTAGAGGAACAGGCCGAGGAAGGCGGATTCGAGGAAGAAGCTGAAGACGCCCTCCATGGCGAGGGGCTGGCCGATGACGCCGCCGGAGAGCCGCGAGAAGCGCGCCCAGTTGGTGCCGAACTCGAATTCCATGGGAATTCCGGTGACGACGCCGAAGACGAAGTTGATGCCGAAGATTTTGCCCCAGAAGCGCGCGGCGCGGTCCCACTCTCCGCTGACATCTTTGAGGGCGACAGTTTTAAGTACCACGATGAGCGGCGCCAGGCCCATAGTGAGCTGCGGGAAGAGATAATGGAAGGTGACTGTGAAGGCGAAATGAAGGCGGTGGATCAACTCAGCGGTCATCGAGAGTCTCCTGAAGGAAAGCGAACCCGTGGGGATGCAGACATGTGCCTGACCCTTGCGACGGGAGAGCCGGTACGCGGCCTGAGTTTACGCGCCAGCATACATCGCCATTGTTAACCCGCAGGTGTGCGGTGTTGAAGTGATGCGAGTCACACGCGAGCAGGACGCTCCTTCGCGATTCTAATCCGTGATGGTGCACTGAGAGACTCCAGTGATTGAGTTCGCGTTTGCAGTACCCTTTGGGCCCACATGGTGCAGTTAATGTTGGATGAGGTTGAAAAAATGCGGACGGCAATCATCGGCGGGGGCATCGCAGGGCTTTCGGCTGCCTATGAACTGGAGAAGTCACGGCGCGGCGGCGCGGCAGTGGAGTACACGCTCTATGAGTCGCGCGCGCGCCTGGGCGGATCGATCTCATCGGAGATCGTCTACGGCGCGGTTCTGGAAGGCGGACCGGATTCCTTTTTGACGGAGAAGCCGGCAGGAGCCGAGCTGTGCCGCGAACTGGGACTAGGCGACCAGCTGACGCCGTCGAACGACGCAGCCCGGAAGACCTACATTGTAGTGCGGAACCGGCTGGTGGCTCTGCCCGATGGGCTGATGTTCCTCATCCCGACCAAGCTGATACCAACGGCGCTGACGCGGCTTTTCAGCCCGATGACGAAGGTGCGGATGGCGCTGGAGCTGCTGCATCCGCCGCGCCCGGCAGGGCACGACGAGTCAGTGGCAGCGCTGGTGGAACGGCACTTTGGCGCAGAGGCCGTGGACCGGCTGGCCGATCCGCTGCTCTCGGGCATCTATGGCGGCGATGCATCGCAGTTGAGCGCGCGCACGGTGCTGCCGCGGCTGGTGGAGATGGAGACGCAGTATGGCTCGCTGACACGGGGCATGCTGGCGGCGCACCGGCAGATGCGGGCGCGCATGGCTGCCGCAAAGGCTGCGGGCGGAGCAGGGCGCGCGGAGGGCGAGGGACGACCCGCGCCGCGCGGGATCTTTACCACTTTGCGGGGCGGATTGCAGCAACTGGTGGACGCTCTGGAAGCGCAGCTTGAGCCGGCATGGGTGCGGCGATCGACGCCGGTGAGCGCGCTGGAGAAGACGGCGGCGGGATGGCGGGTGACAGCTGACGACCACGCGAGGCTTTACGATGCGGTGATTGTGGCGTCGCCGGCCTGGGCCGCGGGTGTGTTGATAAGGCCTGTGGACGCGGCGCTGGGCGAGGAACTGGGCGCCATTCCTTACTCGTCGTCCATCACGGTGAACCTGGTATATGACGAGGCGGATCTGGGGCCGCTGCCGGAGGGTTTCGGCTTTCTGGTTCCGGCCAGTGAGGGACGCGCGATGCTGGCATGCACTTTTGTGCATCGCAAGTTTCTGGGGCGCACGCCGACAGGCAAGGCGGTTCTACGCGCCTTTCTGGGCGGCATGAAGAATGAGGCGCTGCTGGCGGAGCCTGACGAGGTGCTGGTGGCCAGGGTGCGACGGGAACTGACGGAGATTCTGGGCGAGAGGACAATCGACCTGGCTGCCAGGCCGGAACATACGCAGGTTTCACGCTGGCGGCGGGCGATGGCCCAGTATGCCGTGGGGCACCAGGAGCGGATGCAGCGCATTCAGGAACGCGTCGCGGAGTTGCCCGGACTGCGGCTTATCGGCAATGCGTATGACGGCATAGGGATACCGGATTGCATTCGGCTGGGACGCGCTGCGGCGCGGGATCTCATGACGGCGGCGCAGCCTGCAAAGATTGCGATCTGAAGCGCGCGGAGCGTCTCAAGCGAGGCACTCAGCGGCAATTTCACGGGCAGGTCCGCGGCGCTCGTTACGGGATAAGGTCCGGGCGCTCCACCGGCAGGCTCGCATTGACGATGTCTTGCGCTCGGGCACCGTGCCCGGATTTGCGGATATGGGGAGCCTGAGTTTATCGCGGAACTACCGGCAGCACCAAGGCGCTCGGGTGCTCGCTGTCGTGGAGGATGGTGTTGGTGGCTTTCACGAAAGCTGCGTCATCGGCGGCGCTCTTTCCGGTGTTCAGGTTGCGGTCGAAGCGCGGGAAGTTGCTGCTGGAGATTTCAAGCAGGATGCGGTGGCCTCTCAAAAAGACGTTGCTTGTGGACCAGAGATCGATCTTGTACTCGTAGACCTGGCCGGGAACGAGCGGGTCGGCGATGGCGGTGGAGTCGCGGAACCGCGCGCGCAGAATACCTTCGGTGAGGTTGCGCGCGACGCCGTCCGGGGCGACGTCGACCAGCTTGCCCGTAAAGTCGGTGTCCACGGCGGAGGATCGGGCGAAGAGATCGAGCATGACCGGGCCGGTGACTTCAACATCTTCAGCCAGCGGCGGGGTGGAGTAGACGAGCACGTCGGGACGGCTCTCGACCGGCTGCTGATCTCTGGGGCCTCCGGGCAGGTGTGTGGGGTCGCAGCAGAGCGGGCCGCCTGTGGTGGGAACGGGGTTGGCCGGATCGTAGATGTAGGCATCCGATGCCGCGCTGCCCTCGGCCGCGGTGGAGAGCGAGCCGTCGCCGGCGGCGGTGTTGGCCTTGCCGGCGGAGTGCAGAAAGTAGCGCGTCTGTTTGGCACGGGCCAGAGGCCATGCGTCCTCGTCGCGCCATTTGTTTTCGCCCATGACGAAGATGCGGACGGGCTTGCCGGTGGCAAACTCATTCTGCTTGCCCTTGAAGAGGTAGTCGTACCAGTCGAGCGTGACGGCGTTTTCGTCAAAGGCTGAGTCGGGTCCGAAGTCGAGGTCTCCGACCTTGCGGCCGAAGCCGGAGTGGCCGCCCACGGCGACGATCAGATGCTGGCCGTTGCGCGCGGCCTGGTTGCCGGCGTGCGCGGAGAGGCCGATGTAGTTGCGGAGCGAGCCGCCCTGGAAGAGGTCGTACCATGCGGCGACAGTGAGCGCGGGCACCTGGATGCTGGCGTAGTTCTCGTCGATGGCCCACTGCTTCCAGTAGCTGTCGTAGGCAGGGTGGCTGATCCAGTCGAGGAAGTAGGGGGCCACGGCGCGGGTCAGGTCCGCTCCGTCGACGGGGTTGGCGAGGTTGAAGACCGGGTACCGGTTGAGGGGCAGAACGGCGCTGCCGATCAGGGCGTTGGTATCGTGGCGGATGGCGCGGTTGACGGTATCTTGCGCAAGGCCGGAGGTCCAGGACTCATCGAACCACTGTGCGAGTGCGCCGCCCTGGTAGGTCCAGTTCTCGTGGTAGTTGCTGGCGGTGACGATGGGACAGATGCCGGCCAGATGGGGCGGATGGGCGATGGCCGCGAGCAACTGGGTGGCTCCTACATAGGAGCCGCTGAACATGCCGACCTTGCCGTTGGAGTGGGGCAACGCGGCGGCCCACTCCACGGTGTCGTAGCCGTCGTCGATCTCATGCTTGAAGGGATACCACTCGCCCTCGGAGGTGTAGCGGCCGCGCACATCCTGCGCCACTACCATGAAGCCGCGCAGTGCGCCCATGCGACCAAAGGCGGCGGTGTTGTCCTTGTCGTAGGGTGTGCGGGTGAGCAGCACAGGGAAGCTTCCGTCGCCTGCGGGGCGATAGATGTCGGCGAAGAGGGTGACGCCGTCGCGGGTCTTCATGGCAACGTTGCGCTGGATGTCGACGTCGGGCTGGGGCTGGGCGAGCAGTGACGCGCAGGGCGCGAACGCAAGGGTGGAGAGAAGCAGAAGTAGGGATTTTTTCAGCATGGGATACCCCGGCGGCGGAAGCCGTGACCATTCTAACGGCAGGGCCACAAGTGGAGAGTGCAGACCCTGCGAAACAGTCCGTCAGTTTTTGCCGAAGGCGCCTTCGTCGCCATTCACTGTCGAGGTCTTAACATCATGCAGCGACCAGTGCCCGCTCATCAGCACTCTCTGTTTCTCCAAGTTTGCAATGATGAGCAATAGAGGACAGAAGGTTCAGACTGCAACTTCGATAATTCGCATGATCGGGTCAGGTGTATTCCCTGAGTGCTCACCGCCTGCGTCCCCCCCCCCGATCGTGCTTATGCAATTGCGACCTTCACAGACATGTGTGTTCCTGCGTCGAGTCACAAGAGGCCGCACGAAAGGAATCTTATGCCAATCCGGTTTCTGTCCAAGGGTTCAATCACCCTTCTGGCAGCACTGTTTCTGGTTAGTTGCAACGGTGCTAGTAATCCGCCAGCTATGCCGGCTTCCCAAGCTCCGGCGGTATCGATGGTGGTTCCTCAAACCAGCGGGACTGGCACCAACCGCGAGATTGCGGTGGTCTTCAGCAAGCCCATGGATCCGGCAACCATTAATACCAACACCTTTGTGGTTGCAGGCGTGGCCGGCACAGTCACTTACGACGCGGTGAATATGATTGCCGCCTTCAAATCTGTTGCGGACTACGCCGCCAATACGAGTTACAACGCGACTATTACAACTGGCGCCAAGGACACGACCGGAACACCACTGGCCTCGGCCTTCAACTTCTCCTTCACCACCCGTGCCACTGAAGACAAGTCTCCACCAGACATTTTCGCCGTCAATGTTGCCGCAGGCGCGATTTGCATACCTCTGGACCAGAAGATCACAGTCGTATTTGATGAGCAGATGGATTCACTTTCCATCAATTCCAACACTGTGCTTGTTCAGGGTGTAGCAGGCGCCGTCACCTACGATGTTATGAGTCAAAGCGCCACCTTCACGCCCTCAGCTAGCCTGGCAGCGAACACGACTTATACGATCATGGTGACAACCGGAGTGACCGACATGGCCGGAGTGCATCTGGCTACGCCTTTCTCTCAGACATTTTCGACGGGGCCCTGCCAGAGCGGAGTGTCAATCGTAGCCCTTTGTCCGTTTATAGGGGGATTCTCGGTCCTGGCTGGATCCACCATTACGAATACGGGCTCGACTACAGTTTCCGGAGATGTTGGAGTCAGTCCGGGTACGGCCGTCACTGGATTCCCGCCGGGCACGGCGACCGGGACGATCCACAAGGCAGATAGCGCCGCTGCCCAGGCACAGGCCGCCTTGACCGCTGGTTATATGGATGCTGCCGGACGATCAGGAGGCACTTCGGTGTCGGGCGATTTAGTGGGGAAAACGCTGACCGCTGGCGTCTATACATCCACCTCATCGCTTGCAGAATCCGGGGACGTGACTCTTGATGCTCAGGGAAATCCGGCTGCGGTGTTCATTTTCCAGATCGGGTCTACACTCACTACGGGGAGCGGGAGCCACGTGATCCTGGCCAATGGCGCCTCGGCCTGCAATGTTTTCTGGCAAGTCGGCAGCTCAGCAACTCTGGGGACAAACTCTATTTTCAAGGGGAACATCATGGCTCTCACATCCATCACAATCACTACCGGCGTGAATCTGGAAGGCAGGGCCCTAGCGCGGAATGGCGCGGTCACGTTGGACACCGATGTCATCACTGGCTGTACCTGCCCGTGAGGCATTGACTAAAACCGATTTCCCATGGGCCGGTGCTTTGATCGCATCGGCCCCAGCCTTTTTTGGAACGAACGAAGAGCACTGAGTACACAACGGAAACCGAAGCCGAGTCTTTGATTGCTGCGGCGCGAGGGAACCTAGGCGGCCTTGGGCCGGACTACCTACATGCCGCCTTTGCCCAGCAAGATGCCAATGCCGTAAGTGACAGCGCCCTCGACTGCGCCGACGAGGGTCATCTCCATGCCGGAGGACCACCAGGAGCGCACGGTGATGAGGCTTTTGGCCGCGCCGACTGCGAAGTGAGCCAGCAGAGAGACGATGGCCGCGGCAATGATGGCCGGGACACCTTGCAAAAAGAAGAACGGGATGATGGGGATCATGGCGCCGACGGCCGTCGAGAGCGCGCCGGAGCCGGCCGATACGAGGGGGTTCGAGAGCGCATCTTCACTGCTGCCTACGCGCTCGCTGACCAGGGCGCGGAGCATCTGCTCGGGGTCGCTTGCGATGTGGTTGACCATGTGCGCGGCGTCGGCCTCAGGCAGGCCTTTGACCTGGTAGTAGAGGGAGAGCAGCTCGCGCGCCTCGGGGCTGTTCATGCGGATGGCTTCGCGTTCCCGGGCGAGTTCGGCGTGATAGATTTCGCGCTCGCTCTTGGCGGCCAGGTAGGCTCCGGAACCCATGGAGAGCGCAGAGGCGATCATGCCGGAGAGGCCGGCGAGCAGGACGTAACTCTGGTTGCCGGCGGTGGCGCCGGAGACGCCGGAGACGATGCCGAAGATTGCGCCGAGTCCGTCGTTGACGCCGTAGATGGCATCGCCGATCCAGGCGCCGGGCTGCTTGCGCCCCTGGTTGCGCTTGGCCAGCAGCTCTTCGAGCACCGCCTTGGCGTCGATCTTGGGTGCGCCGGCGGGAGCGGTATAGTGGCCGCGCAGCAGCGAGCCGAGCTCGTGATAATGATCCTTCTCATCTTCAATAACGTGGTCGAGGATGGCGATGGAGCCCTCGTCGCCGAGGGCCTTGAGCTGCTCGCCGTAGGTGGCGATGTGGCGGCTCTCTTCAATTTCCAGCCGCCTGAGGGCCATGCGGACGCCGCCGGCGCGATTGGCGAGCGAGTCAGCCTCTCCGCCGGGCTTGCCGCGATAGACGGGCTCGGGGCCGCCCAGCTCGACGATGCGGCCGTGCCACAGGGCGGCGTGCTCCCACTCGGCGCTGGCCAGGTGGCGCAGGACCTGGGCGCGCACAGGATCGGTATCGCGGTCGGCCAGCGCCATGTAGGTGTGGTAGGCCTCCACCTCGGCCTGCCAGTTCTCTTCCAGGGCCGCCAGCACCTTCTTCAGCCGGGCACCCGTCAACGCTACATTCGCCACGTGTCGTCTCCTCGCGTTTCTCTGAGAATACGGTATCTCTGCCGGAAATCGAAGCTGCGGGCGACCATGGGGCCGTTGCACGCTTCGGGAGCCCAAAAGAGCGGCTCGGATAGCCCTTCCCCGGCAAGGGGTCTTCCGTATAGTGTTGTGTGCAGCAAAATCAGCCGGGCACCCCGGCCCGCAGCGACCGTGGAATCCGGCGGTGAGCGCTCGACGCGTCGCTTTGCGGCAGGGCGAACGGCCAAGCCCCAACCGGGCCGATCATTTCTCAAGGAAGTGGAGAAGCACCCCGCATGTCGACTCGATCTACCCCGCCAGCCACTGCATCCGCGCCCAACTACACCGGTCCCTTTATTACAGTCGCCGTGCTGTTTTTCATCTTTGGGTTTATTACCAACCTGAACATGGCTCTGGTGCCTCACCTGCGGTCAATCTTCAACCTGCACTATGCCTGGGCGATGCTGGCCGAGTCGGCCTTCTTTCTGGCCTACTTCGTGTTTTCCTCGCCAACGTCCAAGCTGATTGAGTCGATCGGCTACAAGCGCACGATGGTGGTTTCGCTTTTCATTCAGGTGGCAGGGTGCCTGATGTTTGTGCCCGCGGCAAGGCTCGTCAGCTTTCCGCTGTTTCTGACGGCGGTGTTTGTGGTGGGCGCCGGTGTAACGGCTTTGCAGACGGCGGCCAACCCCTACGTCGCAATTCTGGGGCCGGAGCACAGCGCGCCGGTGCGGTTGACCCTGGCGCAGGCGTTGAATTCGCTGGGCGGTACGATTGCTCCGCTGGTGGCCGGCGCGTTTATCCTCACCGACCCGACCAAGCTGATCTCAAAGGCCGACATTGCCGACACGGTGCGTGTTCCTTACCTGCTGATTGCCGCCGGACTGCTGCTGCTGGGCATTGCGGTGACCTTTATGCACCTGCCGCATATTGCTCATACGCAGGCGTTTCGACCGGCCAGGGAAGGCGATCCGATCCTGAGCCGCAGCATCTGGGGATATCGACATACCGTGCTGGGTGCGGTGGGCATTTTTCTCTATGTCGGCGTCGAAGTGGGTCTGGCTTCGATCGCGGTGAACTACTTCAAAACGCAAGGTGTGGACAGCGCAAAGACTGCATCCTTCCTGGTTTCGCTCTACTGGGCGGGCGCGCTGGTGGGCCGCCTGCTGGGGTCGTGGGTGCTGACGAAGATCAAGTCAGGCAGGCTGCTGGGCGGCTTCGGGTTCGCGGGCGCTCTGTTGCTTGCCGTCTCCATGGCCAGCCACGGCGAGGTGGCCATCTGGACCCTGGTGTTGTGCGGATTCTTCAACTCGATCATGTTCCCGAATATCTTTGCGCTGGGCATTGCGGGGCTGGGACCTATGACCAGCAAAGGTTCGGGGCTGATCATGACGGCAGTTGTGGGCGGCGCGGTGATCCCCTTCCTGATTGGCGCCGCAGCCGACAAGATGGGTATCCAGCACGCATTTGTGATCCCCATCCTGTGCTACCTCTTCATTGCCTACTACGGGCTGTGGGGCTCCAAACCGACGCGGACTGTGACAGCGTAGGCTGGATGTTGATTCGCCCTTGAAGGCCCTTCGGTGAGATGCCGGAGGGCCTTCGCATCTGCGGCCTGGGCAGAGCCAGAGAATGGCATGTCGTTCGATGGCTGAGAGATAAGCCGTGCGGCAATCCAGGGTTGCACCTTCGCGTTCCAAACCAGATGCAACCGTTGGAGAGCAGGCTCGTCTAATCTGACATAGGGTGCTTGGGGTGTGATCAAGGGGCTCCTGGCCGCGTTCGATCCAAAGATTCGAAGCGGCAGGTCGTTCAGACATACGATAGATTTCCCGGTCCATTTGCCCTTGGGCGCAAACCGGTCAGTCGGGGCGAATTTCCAAGAAAGGTGAATGGATGCGATTAGGTTCCAGCTTGACCCCTGCGACCGTCGTCACAGGCCTGGTCCTGCTGCTGCAGTGCTCTGGACTCACGGCGCAGGCTCCTCCTACTGAGGTCGCGACGGCCCTCCCTGGAAATCTTCCGGAAGCTCCGCAGGCACCTGTTGCGCAAGCGGCGGATGCCATCCGCTTCTTCGAAGCTGAGCAGTCTGGCTCGGGTCAGAGCCAGGACGCGCAACCCTCTGAGCCTGCCCCCACTCGCGCGCCGGCGAGTTCAAATTCCGCGGCGCAGACCAGCCCGGCCGACTCAGACAAGGCCAGGCAACAAAAGGCTGAAGAGCAACTTAAAGAGGAAGAGAAGCAGCGCGTTCTGGGCATCGTCCCAATGTTCAATACCACCTACCGCAGCGACGCCGTCTCGCTGACCGCGCGGCAGAAGATAAGCCTGGCCTTGCGCTCTTCGGTTGACCCCGCCACCTTCGCTGCTGCTGTCCTTGTGGCCGGTTATGGCGAGGCATTGGACTCCGACAGCGGATTCCCCTGGGGCGCGAAGGGCTTTGGCGAGCGCGCCGGCGCCAAATATCTGGACGCCTTTGACGGCACCATGATTGGCAACGGCATTCTGCCATCTCTTCTGCATCAGGATCCCCGTTATTTCCGGCTCGGCCATGGGTCCGTGCGGCACCGATTGTTCTACTCCGTGGCCACCAGCGTCATCTGCAAACACGACAACACCGGCAAATGGGAGCCCAACTACTCCAACGTGCTGGGCAACATCGCTTCGGGCGCACTCTCTAACCTCTACTACCCCGCCAACGACTCCGGAATCGGCCTGACGATCGGCAACGGCTTCGTTGTGACGGCGGAAGGCGCGATTGGCTCCGTCTTTCAGGAGTTCTGGCCGGACCTGTCGCGAAAGCTCTTCCACAAGGATCCGACACGCGGACTGGACACTCAGGCTCAGACTGCCGGGGCTTCAGGACAATCGCAGCCCACGCACCAATAGAACCTGCATGGCTGGAATCTTGCTGGATGGGATCTGAGCCTTGCAAATCGCCTGTCCGAGCAGGTTTTCGGCCAGAATTCGCTCCTTCATCGCCTTTCCGGGACGATCGCTGCATCCGGCAACTGAACTTTACGTCTAAAGAATGAGCTACGCAGTTTTAGGGTTGCCCGCAGCCGCAACTTGGAAACCGGCTACCCAAGTCGCCGGGAGAGAAAGTCTCTGCGAAGGTCCGGTATTCTGAGAGTTATGCCTCTGCTCGCCGCGGCTGTGCCTTTGGGCCGCTGGGCAGAAAGTGTGGAGGATCGTTTTTGCGCCTTTTTGCCTTCTTATTCTGGACTCTCGCAGTGACTGCGACCTATGCGCAACAGGACGCCCCGCGCGCGGCGCAGCCTGCCGCGCCCAGTACGCAGGCGCCTCTTGCGCAAGCACCCAACACCGGAGCAGCGCAGCAGCCTGATCCCGCGCCCTCCGCAAAGGGCGCGCAACCAGCCAACCTGCCGGAGGCTCCCGGCGAGCCCGCGTCGAAGCCCTCAGGGGTACTCCCTGGGCAGGAACAGCCCAAGCGGATTCTTGGTCTCATGCCCAACTATCGCGCGGTGAGCGCAGGCGCCATTCCGCCGCCGCCCACTTCGCGCGAGGCATTCGGGATCGCGACAGGGAACAGCTTCGACTACTCCTCCTATGTCTTCGTGGGCATTACCTCGCTTTTGGCCGAGGGCTCGAATACGCATCCGCAACTGGGCAAAGGTCCGGCGGGTTTCTGGGGATACACGTGGCGCGGGTTTGTCGATAAAACCGATGGCAACTACCTTGTAATCTGGGCGCTGCCCACCGTCCTGCACGAGGATGAGCGCTACTTTGCCAAAGGGCAAGGGGGTGTCTGGAAGCGCGCCGTCTACGCCGGCTCGCGCGTGCTGATTACGCCGAACTACCAGGGTCACAATACCTTTAATGCCGCCGAGATTTTTGGCCGCGGGATGGCTCAGGGCATCTCCCTGGCGTATTACCCCGCCGCTGACCAGAACCTTGGCGATCTTTCAGAAAAATTCGGATATGCCATCGGGCGCGATGCCCTCACGAATGCCTTTCGCGAGTTCTGGCCCGACATCGCAAAGCACGTGCTCCACCGGCATCCCTGATGCGCGAACCCTCCCCGAGCGGCCCCTGTTTGCAAAAGGCAGGAGCGGGGGCGATACTGATCAGCGTCGAGTAAATCGCTTCAGCCAGTTGGCTCAGGGGTTCATACAGGATGCGAAAGGCCCACTCAAACAGTCTGGCGATGATGATGGCAGCGTGGGCTTTTGCCGTCGCACCGTGGGCGAGCGCAGCCGCGCCGCAGGATGGAGCGGGCGCGTACGCAACCGGGCACTATCGCAACCTCTTTGCCGAAGATGGGCACCCGCAACAGGAGATTCGCGCCAAGGTGGATGCCGCCTACGAGCAACTCTTCCATGGGGATCCGCAGACGCAGGCCATCGCCTTTGCCGCCGGCGGCAACGCCAACGGGCCGCTGATGTATGTGACCGACTGGGCCAACCACGATGTGCGCACGGAGGGCATGTCGTACGGCATGATGATCACGGTCCAGCTGGGCAGAAAGCCGGAATTTGACGCGATCTGGAACTGGGCCAAAACCTACATGTACATCAGTGACCCGAAGGCTCCGAGCGATGAGTTCTTTGCCTGGTCCTGCAAGACGGATGGGACGCACAACTCCGAGGGAGCCGCGCCGGATGGGGAGTCGTACTTTGCCATGGCGCTCCTGTTTGCGTCGAACCGCTGGGGAGACGGCAAGGGGATTTACAACTACCACGCAGAGGCAGACAAGCTTCTGCGGGCCATGGTGCACCGTCAGGTGATCTCGGCGCCGGGCAAGTTTGGACCGCACGTAGTCGGGCCGATGATGCATCCCGATCCGCCGATGATCCTCTTCGTGCCGGAGGTGATGCCGGAGCCATTCACTGACCCCTCGTATCATCTGCCGGCCTTCTATGAGCTGTGGGCGCGGTGGGGACCGGTGGAAGATCGCGCCTTCTGGGCACGGGCCGCC
>JAJZGF010000273.1 GCA_021805025.1 Acidobacteriota bacterium | reverse complement strand
ACGCCCGTCACCGAGCCGGTTACAGTCTCCGAGGTGCCATCGCTGTAAGTCACCAGGAAGGAGTATGCATCGCCCACCTTGGGCTGGATGCTATTGACATTGGCAATGCCCACACGTACAGAAATCGAGGGTGCCAGTGGCATAAGTATCTGTTATCCCCGGAGACTCCATTGCTCATGAACAGACAGACCTCGCGATCAGCGCGGGCCTTGCGACCATCGAGTTAGACGACTGTGATGGCAGCGACCTCGTAGTCCGTGATGCCTGGGACGGTGAATTGCAAAAATTCTCCCCGCTGGTGAAAAGGCAGAGTTTGTGCGGCCTGCAGAAGCTCAATGGATTGCACTCCGAGGTTCTGCGGCAGCTTCATCCTTACGGTCTGCGGGCCCAGCGGATGAATCGATTGCAGCCATCCGTGGCAGGCATTGGGGTTGGTGTAATTGAGCAGATGCACAGCATAGCCCGGAGTCGTCTCCCAACAGAACATCTCGATGAAGCCTTCGCCTTCAACACTGAGGATGCGCTCGTCGCGCGTGATCCAGTTGATCGCATTGTGGAGCAATTGCAACAAATCGCCGTGTCCGGTGAGCCAGTAGGTGCGCTCGATATCTCCGGCAAAGTAGATAGTGCGGCTTGGGCCCACTTCGCGCAGGACGACGGCCGGCACATCGGTGCGCGACACGGGCGGGTAGGCAAGTTCCGGCGGATAGCGCACAAAGCCGGGGACGACAGTGAGCAATGGACTCTGCACCGGCTTGAGCGGCATGCGATTTTCTGCGCCAGCAAGCCAGTTGGTGTTGTGAAAGCCCGCCAGCAGGGGGTGTTGGGGGTTCGCCTCCGGAGCTTCAATGCGCGCATAGTAGGCATTCCCGTTGGTGCCAATTACATCGCCCGCTTTGCTGATGCCAAGCAGATCGGCCAATCCGAATTCCGTTCGATGGTTGAGGTTTTCATCGTAGAGACCGGTCTGAAAACTCGCCATGATCGATCCGCCCGCTTGCGAATACTCGCGGATCTGGCGGCATTGCCGGTCGCTCAGCATGGCGACATTCGGCAGCAGCAGCGCGCGATATTGGCTGAGGCGTTCCGGCTCCAGACGGTCTTCGTGGACGAAGTCAAATGCGTAGCGGCCCCTGAGCAGCGCATCGTAGATGCCTTGCGTTGTCTCATGCGTGTAGGCGCGCGAACGCACTGTGGCGGGGCCGGGGTAAAGAAGTTGCGTGCTCTGTCCCATCACTACGCCAATATCCGCAATCGAGCGGCGGATTGTGAGATGCGCATCATGTTGCGCGGTCCAGCGGAAGAAATCTGCGCCAACCTTCTGCCAGCGGCGGTCTTCGCAGAATCCGTCCTCCGAACCAATGAAGTGGTAGTAGGGGATCATACCGCTGGCAAGGGTTTCGTTGAGCCACATCTTCGCCTCGTCGGGGCTCTTGGACGCATTGCGCCAGCCGGGGCTGCCGGTGGAATACGCAGCGGTGACATTGGCGGCGAATTTGCCGTCCATGATGGCATTGCAGACACGCCCCTGAAGACTGCATCCCCAGACGGCGGGATCATCGTAAGTCCTCCCCTGGTTGTCGGCCTGGAACCACGCTGCAATCTTGCCCAGCCTGTCCAGATTGGGTCCGCCACGCACGTTGCCGCCGAGGTTGGCGAAAAAGAAACTGTCCGGCTTCTTCTCTTTCGCAATGGCGTCGTATCTCTCCCAGAGTTTGAAGACGCGATCGTTGAAGGCACGCCAATAGGCCGGCGTGCTGGCCGCAGGAAGCTTGCTGCAGATGGCGCAGTGGCACTCCGGCAGGCTGCCGAGCGGCGGCCAGCCGTTGGTGTAGAAGCAGTCCACGTCGTAGAGCGAGTTGACCTCTCGCATGATCGCCGGAATGTAATCGTCCATATAAGTAGAAAACATGCAGGTCTTGAAGAGGCGAGGCTCTTCGCCGCTGAACTGCACCGCACCATCCTTGGTGCGCATGGCCCACTCCGGATGCGCCTCAAGCGCGTCGCCCCAGTTCAAGTCGGGACTCATGCGCGCCACCACGCGCATATTGCGGTTCTTCGCTGCAGTCACGCACTCGCCGAAGAAATCACGGCCATTGACATACTTTCCGTGGCGATGAAATTTGACCTTGGAGGGGTAGAAGGCGAGGATTCCAGTGACACTGATAAAGACAATCTCCGCATCGGCACGGTGCCAGTAGTCAGCCCACTCTTCAATATTCATTACCGCGGGGTCGTGCTCCGTCATGTTGCTCTGGCCGACGCGGCGAATCTTCTGCTGCCATGGCTCGGCGGCCAGACTCAGCGGAGCAAGGCGCGGCGGGAGGGGGGCGAGCTGCGGCGTGGGCCCGCTCACCGCAGCCGCTGCACCCTCTTCTGCAGCAAGTGCGGAGGCGGGGTCAAGAGCATGGATTGCGGTTGTCATAGGAATGACGGCTGCGCTGGCTTTGAGAAAGGTGCGGCGATTGAGCATCGGAACTCCCCCTGGTTGCTCGACGAGGGAAGTCTAATTGCCCATGGGGAAGTTGGGCCACTCACCTCACCACCCCGACCGGGTATCGCGATCAAAGTGGGCGCCGCTTCTAGGCGCGGCGCAGGACGGCTGCCTCCCCGCGAAACTGGGCCATAGTGACTGGGCGTGGTTCTGGAGCGGGAAGGGAAGTTGACGGGAGTGATTCTGAAAACTTATTGGCCATCAGAAAGAATGGTTGGACAGGGTGAGGTTGCGTCGAGGAAGCTGAAAAAGCGCTCAGGATGCGACTCAGAAGACGATGCCCCACTTCCCCAAGGATCAAAAAGATGGACCGGCAAAACATGGGCCCCAGCGGGATGTTTCTCATTGGCAGGGCGTCTTTGTGCTGGCTCTTCTGCTCGCAGGTCTCCTGATCTCTATCCTTGTCGTCCGGCTTATTGATCCGCGAAGCATGAGAGGCAGCATTGGGCTGACTCATGCCCTGATTGCCATGCCGAGTTGGAGAGGTGAGACGGTATGACAGCAGATCGCGGGATTTCGCGCATCGCATATCCTCTCGTCCGCGCGCATGCCTACGCCGCGTTTGCAGGGCTGTTTCTCTCTGCCTTGTTTGGCCTTCTGGTATCGATCAAATTCCATGCGCCGGCTTTTCTCGGCGGTCACGGTTGGGAGACATGGGGACGCCTGCGATATGACCATACGCAGGGCATTCTCTACGCATGGCTGGGCAACGCCTTTATTGCGTTCCTCTATTACTCCGTGCCTCTGCTGACGCAACGATCGGTGACTAGCGTCCGCCTCGGCTGGATAATGTTCTGGACATGGAATGGTGTGGCGGTTCTGGGTGGCTGGAGTCTTGTGCTGGCCGGTTCAAGCCAACCGCTGGAGTGGGCTGAGTTTCCGCTTGGAATTGCAGCTGTGATTGAATTGGCGCTGCTGCTGCTGATCGTTCAGTTTTGTATCCCTTTCTGGAAGTGCGGAAGCTCGGAGCTTTACGTCGCAGGCTGGTATCTGCTGGGAGGCATCACCTTCACTGCGCTCGCCTATCCGGTTGGGAACCTGTTACCTCATATTCTTCCAGGGGC
>JAJZGF010000088.1 GCA_021805025.1 Acidobacteriota bacterium | reverse complement strand
GGAGATGCCTGCATCGCTGGAAGAGATCACCGAGGCGGAGGAGGAAGGCGTGATTCTCCATCCGGGTCTTGGTCCGAAGCGCATTGTGGGCGGGCCCGGCGGCGTGACGGCGCTCGAAGTAATCAAGACCAAGCAGGTCTTCGACGAAAATGGACGATTCAACCCCACGTTCTACGAGAACAGCGAGTTTCTGCTGGATTGCGACACGATCATCATGTCGATCGGGCAGGCGCCCAAGCTGGACTTTCTGCGACCGGAGGATGGCGTGGAGATTTCGCGGCGCGGACTGATCGCTGTGCAGCCGCGCACGCTGATGACGTCAGTCGCCGGCATCTTTGCCGGTGGAGATTGCGCCTTTGGGCCGCGACTGATTATCGACAGCGTTGCCGACGGCAAGCGCGCGGCGATGGGAATTGATGAGTATCTGCGCGGCACGACCCACCCCGAGGCATCGGTCGAAGTGGAGGTTCTGAACCGCCACACCATGCCGCTGAATCTGCTGGATCTCGTACGGAAAGATCCGCCGGTTCTGCCTCTGGACCGGCGCGCCGGAATGACCGAAGTCGAGCTTGTATACGACGAGGAGACGGCGCGGGCCGAGGCGCAGCGATGCCTACACTGCTGGGTGAACACCATCTTCGAGGGCAACGTGCACGACGGCAGCCTCTGCATCCTCTGCGGCGGATGCGTGGATGTGTGTCCGGAGAGCTGCCTTGAGCTGGTGAACCTGGAACGCTTCAACTTCGAGCCGGGCGTAGTGCAGCAGCTTGTGGAGAACGAGCAACTGCTGAACGTGGAACTGGACGATGTGAAGGCCGAAGAGCTGGGCGTGATCGCCGGCTCGGTGATGCTCAAGGACGAGACGCGCTGCATTCGCTGCGGCCTGTGCGCGGCGCGCTGCCCGGCGGGCACCATCACGATGGAAGCCTACAACCTGATCCCGGCCGAAGCGACCGGGCTGATCTCGATTGAATCCATCGAGGCGCCATTGCGCGCCGCGGTGGCAGACAGGAAATGATGCCGACGATGACGACAACGACTCAAACCGATGTTTCCCCTGAAGGCCCCGCGCTGGATCGAAGAGAATTCTTCACCAAACTTGGTCTCGGATCGCTGGGGATCGCTGCCGCGGGGACGCTGGCGTTCTATTACCAGTATCTTTCGCCCAACGTGCTCTTTGAACCTTCGCCGATAGTGGATGCGGGGAAGGCAGAGAACTATCCTCTGGGCTCTGTCACGCTCGATGTGAATTCGGCGATTTATCTGATCCACATCGCCGAGGGCTACTTCTCCCTGAGCGCGATCTGTACGCACCTGGGCTGCATGACGGCGTGGAAGCCGGAGCTGGGCATGATTGCGTGCCCGTGTCACGGCAGCCGTTTCAGCGAGGAAGGCCAGAAGCTGGCGGGGCCGGCGCCCAAGCCGCTGCCGTGGCTGAAGGCCTGGATCAGCGACGATGGCAACCTGATGGTCGATCGCTCCGTAACGATTCCACAGATGCAGTTTCTGAGGGTATAGAAGATGCCGAGTACCATCGAAACCTATTTCGACAAGCTCGAACGCACGCGGATGTGGCGATCGATTTTTCGCAGCGGGAGAGGCAGCAGCACGCTCCACAACGCGCTGGCTATTCAGCAGAACGTGTTTCTGCACCTGTTCCCCACCAAGGTCCGCAAGAGGATGGTTGGCCTTGAGGCAACGTGGTATCTGGGCACGCTGACGCTGGGCACGTTCATCATTCTGGTTGTTACCGGCGTTCTGCTGATGCTTTACTACCATCCTTCGGTGCCCCAGGCCTACTCCGACGTCAAGGATCTCCAGTTTGTCGTCTCATCGGGTTTGTTCCTGCGCAACCTTCATCGCTGGTCGGCTCATGCGATGGTGTTCCTCGCTTTTGCGCACATGTTCCGCGTCTTCTATCGCGGCGCGTATCGCGCCCCGCGGGAGTTCAACTGGGTGGTTGGCGTGGTTCTGCTGCTCGTGACGCTTCTGCTTAGCTACACCGGCTATCTGCTGCCCTGGGACCAACTGGCGTACTGGGCGATCACGGTGGGCACGAACATCTCGTCGGCGGTGCCGCTGATCGGCGACAAGATTCACTTCCTGCTGCTGGGCGGCAACCAGGTGAACGCCAATGCGCTGCTTCGCTTCTATGTGCTGCACTGCGTGATTCTGCCGCTCACCGCGGTGCTGTTCCTGGCAGTGCACTTCTGGCGGATTCGCAAAGATGGTGGACTCTACGTGCGGGAGAGCGAGCCGGGCACGGCAGGCGCACAGCCGCAGCCTGCATCAGAGGAGCGGAAAAAACTATGACACCCCCCAAAGACTTTACCGCTACGGTCGGATCGGACATGAGGGTTTCACAGAGGCGCGTGCTCTTCGTGACACGGCGCACATCTCCTCAGGTAAAGACCTACGACGAGGAGAGGGTACAGACCTTTCCGGAGGTGCTGATCCGTGCGCTGCTGGCAATTGAGTGCATGGTCATTGCCCTGGTGCTGATGTCGCTGCTTTTCAATGCACCGCTTGAGGGCATCGCCAACCCCACCAACACGCCTAACCCGGCTAAGGCTCCGTGGTACTTCCTGGGCCTGCAGGAGATGCTGCACTACTTTCCGCCGGTGGTTGCGGGAGTGTTGATTCCGGGCCTGCTGATTATCGCGCTCATCGTAATTCCCTACTTCGACATCAACATTGAGGCCGAGGGTCTTTTTCTGAAGAACCGGCAGCAACGTCTGCGGCTTTCGATGATCGTGGCCGGCGCTCTGACGATCTTCTTGTGGTTCTTCGATGTGTATGTGGCGCTGGCGCCGACGGTATTTGTCGCCGCGCTTCTGGTTCTCGCCGCCTTCAGTACTCCGGAATCGCCGAGTCGTTTCCGTCGCTATCTTGCGTTAAGACCGATTTCCTGGTGGATCATGACGTGGTTTCTCATCGAACTTTTCGTTCTCACGGCGGTGGGCACGTACTTTCGCGGCCCCGGCTGGTCGTGGGTGTGGCCATGGAGGAGCTAAATGCAAACGCATAAGACCGGCTTCATCTCCTCCTGCAAGGCTTTCGTGCGCGACCCGTTTCGCATGTTCGGGATTGTCAGCGTGGTTGTGCTGCTGCTGCTGACCATTGCGCCCGCGAAGGATTACCTCAGCGAGTGGCATGGCTATCAGCGGCAGTATCTGAACTTCATCCGCAATCGCGGCGATGCGATTACGCTGCGCCGTCACTTCGTGGGCGGAATTCATCAGATATGGATTCCGCAACTGGACGTGGTGGATCGCTGCGAGACGTGCCACGTGGGGCTGACCGAGGCGAGCCTTGCCGATGTGAAGGAACAGCCATTTCGCGCCCATCCGGTGATGCCGCACAAGCTGACCGAGTTCGGCTGCGTTATCTGCCATCGCGGCCAGGGCGCGGCGACAACGGTGAACGAGGCGCACCACAGCAAGATGGCCGGAGAAGAGCCGATTCTGCCGGCGCGCTATATGGAGTCTTCGTGCGGACAATGCCACCAGGGGCCGCTTGAAGGCACGCCGAAGCTGAATCGAGGGCGTGTGATGCTCTCGCGCTACGGATGCGTGAGCTGCCACTCCATCAGCCTGCCCGATGGCACCAAGCTGGAAGCCACCGATAATCCGCCACCGCTTTCGCACATTGCCGACAAGACCACGCGCGAGTGGATCTACGCGTGGCTCAAGGATCCGACGAGTTATTCACCGTCGGCGACGATGCCCAATTTTGGGTTGAGCGATGCGGATGCGAGTGACATCTCCGCGTTCCTGATTGCCAACAGCGTGCCGCAGCCGGGCGACCAGATCGCGCTGCCAGCGCAGGGACATGGGCCCGAGCCCGACCCCGCCGCCGGTGCCAGCCTCTATGGGGAATCCTTCTGCGCCTCCTGCCATGCGACACAGAACGCCGCAGGGAATCTGGTGGGCGGAGATCTTGGGCCTGAGCTGACGAACGTGGGCACCAAGGTAAAGCCCGAGTGGCTGCTGGGATGGATGCGCGATCCGCAGAAGTACGATCCATCGACGCCGATGCCGCAATACCGCTGGACCGACGCGCAGCTCAAGGTGATTGCGGGCTACGTGCAAAGCAAGAGCAATCCGGACCTGCTGGCCAATGTGCACCTGGCACCGGCAACACGGGCGCAGATTGCGCACGGCAAGCAACTGGTGACCGAGTACGGCTGCGCCTCGTGCCATGAGATCAGGGGTGTTCCGAAGCCTGATAACTTTGGGCCCAACCTCAGCCGCATCGGGAGCAAGCCGGTTGTTCAGCTTGTCTTCCTGCCTGACATGGAACACAGTCTGCCGGCGTATCTGACGCAGAAGATCCGGGAGCCGCGGTCGTTTGGATCGACGTTCCGGATGCCGCGCTACAACTTCACACCGAGCCAGGTAGAGGCGGTGACGACGGCTCTGCTTTCGCTTACGGATCGCAGCTACAGCCTGCCTTTGAGCCTGCAGGTTCCCGGAATGCGGGAGACGAAGTACCAGCCGGCGGGGCAGGCGGGCCAGATCATGACGAATCTGAACTGCCTCAGCTGCCATCGCATCAACGGCCACGGCGGCGATATGGCCCCCGATCTGAGCTGGGAGGGTTCGTCGGTGCAGCGCCAGTGGCTTGACGAGTTCCTCAAGAATCCAAACACGCTGCGTCCGGCGCTGATCCGGCGCATGCCGAAGTTCAACCTGACGGACGCCGAGCGCACCACGCTGACGGACTACATGATGACCGTTTACCAGACATCTTCGTTCCAGCGGGATGAGATGCCGCTGACCGGCTACACGCCCGAACAGATCGAGAAGGGACGCCAGCTCTTCTATTCGAAGTATGCGTGCCAGTCCTGCCATATGGTGAATCCCAACGAAGACAAGGGATACATCGGACCGACATTGACGAAGGTTGGCGCGCGCCTGAACGCTGCGTGGATCTTCCACTACCTGAAGGATCCGCAGGCCATGCGCCCCGGAACCATCGAGCCCAACCAGCACATGAGCGACGACGATGCCCGTGCGCTGACAGCATTCCTCATGGCGCAGAAGACCGGCGCCGGACAGGGGGCAAAGTGATGCAAGCGAATCCATGGATCGCGGGAATGCTCGCTGTGACGGTGTGCGCCGGATGCGCGCACCGGCAGGGAGCTGCTCCGGCGCTGAAGGCGAAGGCGGCCGGCACGGCCATTGTGGTGGTGAGCGGCGACAAGCAGCTCGGGTTCACCGGCGCGCTGCTTGCGCAGCCGCTGGTGGTGCAGGTGAACGACGATCAGGGCAACGCGGTGCCTGGCGCGCTGGTGGCAGTGACCGGGCCGCACGGCGTTGCCGTTGATCCGGCGCAGGTTCTTACGGATGACAATGGACAAGCCACGATCAAGGTGAATTCCAGAGGCAGCTCCGGCCGGTATGAGGTGACGGCAATGTCGCAGGACGCCCACGGGAAGACCTTCACTCTTGCGGTTGCCGAATATGCCGCCGGGTACCAGGAAGAAGTGGGATCCGAGGTGAACGGAAAATACTGTTCGCGCTGCCACGATTCCGAATCGACGACCGAGCAGGTATCGAACTACGACAATCTTGCCGTCAAGCCGCATTCGTTTGCAAGCGGCGATGTGTATAACAAATTTTCCGACGCGGACCTGACGAACATCATTGCGCGCGGCGGCCCGGCGATGAACCGGTCTGCTCTGATGCCGCCTTACGGCTGGACGCTGAACAAAGCAGAGATTCAAGCCGCGATTGCGTACATCCGTCTTGTCTCCGATCCGCCGTATGCGGCGCCTGGGGTTGTGTATGCGAAGCATTAGGCCGCGTGGCAGCAACTGCGGGGGCGCACAAGCGGCGGAGCGAAGGTTCAGATTCTTGGTTACATTGCACTCATTTTTACGGAGGAATCATGATTAAGTACTTACCGTTACGAACCGGGAGCGTGGTAGCGATTGCCGCGCTTTCAATCTTGATCGGTGCATCGACTCGCAGCGCGATGGCTCTGCCGAGCTATGCGCGCCAGACAGGACTGGCGTGCAGCGGTTGCCACTATACGCCGCCCGAGTTGAACCCCGCGGGACGCTTGTTCAAGCTGCTGGCCTACACGCAGAAGTTGGATAAGAGCACTGTGCCGGCAGCCCCCCCCGACAAGCGGCGTCCTGCGCTCGAGTTGCTGCAGACGCTGCCCCTGGGCGCATGGTTCGAGACCTCGATGACCAGCACCAAAAAGGCGCAGCCGGGAAGCCAGAACTCAAGTTTTGAATTTCCGCAAGACATCTCTCTGTTTCTCGCCGGCGCGTGGTCCGATAATCTCGGAAGCTTTCTCCAGGTGACGTATAACGCACAGGATGACCATTTCGGCATGGATAACACGGATATCCGGTTTGCGAAGAAGACGAAAGTGCAAGGCAAAGACTTGATCTACGGGTTGATGATGAATAACAATCCAACCCTGGAGGATGTCTGGATGACATTGCCTGCATGGGGGTATCCCTTCATCGCTCCCGACTCGGCGCCAACTCCTGCAGCTTCGGCGATACTCCAGGGTCCGCTCGCGCAGGATGTGGCAGGCTTCGGGGGCTACACGATGTATGACAACCACCTGTATGGAGCCGTGACCCTCTACCGCTCGGATCACATTGGCTCACCACAGCCCAACGTGGGGACCGGTGCAAACTACAACATCAGCGGGCTTGCTCCTTATTGGAGAGTTGCTTACCAGGAAAGCGGCAGAACGAACGTATTTGAAGCCGGCCTCTACGGCATGCACATGTCTTCATTCCCCGGCGCCGTCACCGGCCCCACGGACGATTACACCGACTTCGGCCCAGATTTCGAGTATGACCGGACCATCGGCCGCGATGTGCTCTCTGTTCGCGGCAGCTACCTGCGTGAGAATTCGACGCTGAATGCAAGCGCAGCGGCCGGGACCGCTTCGCCGGGTAATCATCATCTCAACACTGCCAATGCGAACGTCGAGTACCACTACGGTAACCGTATCTCCGGGACCGTCGGATGGTTTCTCACTTCAGGAACGGCGGATTCCACGTTGTATGCACCCGCCTCCGTGTCGGGCAGCGCTAACGGTAGCCCAAGAAGCGAGGGTATCTCGGGCAACTTCTCCTACTGGCCGGTGCAGAATGTCGATATCGCATTCCAGTACAACAGCTATAGCCGTTTCAATGGCGGCTCGACAAACTACGATGGCAGTGGCCGCAATGCCTCTGACAACGACACGTCGTACCTGCTGATCCGGTATATCTTCTAGGCCGGGGTTGAGCAGAAAAACTACGGCGATGGCCTTGTGCGAAGAGTGCAGGGCCATCGCTGCTTTGCGGGGCATCCGGCTGGCGCGGGCACTGGCGACGCACCTGGATGGATGCGGAAATTCGGGAGGAGTGACGGTGACAGTGCGACAGACACATGCGTGGTGGACCGTGGCGGCTCTGATGATCGCGATCGGCGCGTGGGCGCTGGCAGCGCAGGCGCCTGCCGTGCAACCCGCCGCGCCCAAACCTGAGCAAAGTACATATCCTGCCCCCACCAATCTGCAGGTGCTTGCGAAGACCATGACGGGTCAGCAGGTGCACGAACTGATGGAAGAGTGGTCACGCGATCTGGGGACGCAGTGCGATGCATGCCACACGGTGGACCGCACGCGGATGGGTGCGGATGGCCGCCCTGCGCTGAACTATGCCGACGACCAGAAGGACATGAAGCAGGTCTCGCGCATGATGTATACGATGATGGACCAGATGAATACCAGCTATGTCGCAAAGGTGCATGGAGCGGGCGTTGCGGTGAGTTGCGGCATGTGCCACCGCGGCGAGGTAGGCGCGGAGCCGTATGCGCCGCAAAAGCCTGTGGTGCTGCCGGAAAGCGAGATTCGCGCTGTGTCGCGTGCTGCGGCGTGTGCCGACGACCCGGAGTGAAAAAGCTGAGTGCTCGCACCGCAGTACCTTGTGACTGGTGTCACAGCGATGCAAGCAATAGTGATAGAGTCTAAGCATAAGTGGACGGGAACGAAACGCGATGAGCTGGTGCAGAAAAGGCGCAATGTGGGTGCTGGCAGTGGCGGTGCTATGGACCGCGACACCGGTTTCGCTGTGCCTGCTGCTGGCCCAGCCCGCGCGCCAACCCGCGTGCTGCCGCGCGATGGCAAATGAATGCGGCTCGATGCCGGGGATGGCGGGCAGCGCCTGCTGCCAGGTCAACCGGCAGGATGCCTCGCTCACGCCTGTTCTGCCCTACACGCTTGAGCACACGGAGCGAGCGGCGCTGCTGCCGCACGCTGATCTGACGCTGCCAACCAGAACCCGCGGGCCCGTGCGCGGGAGCCTGTTTGAGACATCTCCGCCGCTTATCTCTCCAAGCGGCAGTTCCTTTCTTCGCATCTAGTCTTCCTCCAATCTTGGTCTGAGCCAAGGGCGCGGTGTGCGCTGGGCCGTGCTTTCAGCGCGGCGTGCGCGCGCGTTGCCGGGCGGAATGGATCCTTATGGAGGAACAATGAAAAGCTTTATGTGCAGTATTTTCGCGCTGGCATTGGCCGCGCCATGGTGCGTCGCCTATGCGGAGACGCCTGGGCCGCGCGACGGACTGGCCGCCTTCGCCGCGCTGCTTCAGGATCATCCTGCGCAGGCGGAGACGGCGCAGGCGCTGACGCTGGATGAAGTGGAGCGCATCGCGCTAGCGGTAAATCCGGAGATCGAAGTGGCGGCGCGCAAGCTGGCCTCGGCGCAGGCACATGTGCCTGCGGCGGGCGCGCTCGACGACCCGTCGGCGATGTATCGCGGATGGAGTGTGCCGCTCGAAAAGCCGTGGGACTATAACCAGGCGCAAAACATGTTCAGCATCAGCCAGACGTTTCCCGGCGCAGGCAAGCGCGCGCTACGGACCAACGTAGCCGAGCTTGACGTGGCTGAGATGAAGGCGGATCTGGAGCAGGTGCGGCTGGAGGTGCGGGTGCGCGCGCACAAAGCGTTCGACGATCTGCTGCGCGCCGAGGATGAGCTGAGGATTCACGATCAGCACGTAGGCATTGCGCGACAGGCGATTGCGGCGGCCCGCATCAAGTATGCGGTGGGCAAGGTGCCGCAGCAGGACATGCTGAAGGCCGAGGTGGCGCTGACGCAGCTTACTGAGCACATGATCCGCTTTGAGCAGGATGCGGACCTTGCGCGCGCGGAGCTGAATACGCTGCTGCGGCGCGATCCGTCTGCTCCGCTGAGCGTGAGCGGCGACCTTGCAGTGCTTGCTCCACTGCCAGCCGTTGAAAAGCTGGAGGCTGCGGCGGTGGAGGCGCGGCCCGACCTTGCGGCGCTGCGCGAGGCCGCGGAGCGGAGCCGCAAAGAGCAGGCGCTGGCGAAGAAGGCCTACGCGCCGGACTTTACAGTCTCCGGCGGGTACATGCTGATGGCGCCGGGCAGCAGCTTTCGCAACAACTACATGGTGGAGGGCTCGATGAATCTGCCATGGCTGAACCGGCACAAGCACGATGCGGAGATTGCCGAATCGACGGCGCGCGCGACGGAGCAGGATGCTGAACTGGATGCGCTGCGCAATATGGCCTTCGGACAGATCCAGGAGGCGCGTGTGCAGGCGCAGGCGGCGCAGCGGATGGCGCATCTCTACCACGATGAGCTGCGGCCGCAGGCTCAGGCGACGCTTGAGTCCAGCGTGATTGCGTATGAGAACGACAAGACAGATTTTCTGGACCTGCTGGACAGCCAGATGACGCTGATCGATATCGATCTGGCGTGGCTGCAGTCGGAGGCGGATTTCGATGCGCGGATGGCGGACCTTGAACTGGCCGCGGGCACAACGCTGGTTGCAACCAGTACACAGACGACGGGGGTGAAGCCGTGAAGACGCGTTCCTATCAGATTGCTCTTGCTTCTTTATTGACGGTTTGCGCGGCGCTGGCTGCGGCGCTGGGATATGTGCTCTTTGTAAGAGGCCACGCGGGCATGAAGGATGCGGAGGAAGATCCTGTGATCGCGCGAGGGCCGGAGGTGACGCAAACGCCGCAGTCACAGCAGGCGCCGGTGAAGCAGAGCGGCGCGATGCCTGCGGACGAGCCGGCGCTGACTCCAGTGCAACTGTCTCCGCAGCGGCTGCAGCAGATCGGGGTGACGATGGCTACGGTTGCGATGAAGAACGTGACCCAGGACCTGACTGTGCCGGGCAACGTGGACATTGACGAGGAGCGGCTGGCGTATGTGCAGACGCGCTTTGCGGGATGGATTCAGACGGTATGGGCGAATGCGAACTACCAGTATGTGCGCAAGGGGCAGCGGCTGTTCACGGTGTATAGTCCGGACCTGGTGAGCGGCGAGCAGGAGCTGCTGCTGGCGCGGCAGAACGAGCAGGCCTTTGCGCACGATGCGCACGGCATGGCCGCGCAGGAGGGCGGCTGGCTGCTGAAGTCAGCCGAGGAGCGGCTGCTGCAGTTTGGCGTTTCGCAGGAGCAAATTGCCGCGCTGGAGACGAGCGGCAAGGCAGAACACGACATGGTGGTGTCTTCGCCGGTGTCAGGCTACATTGTGGAACGCAATGCGCTGCCGAATGCGTACGTGCAGCCGGAGACGAAGCTGTACACGGTGGCGGACCTTTCCACGGTGTGGGTGTACGCCAACGTTTTCCAGACGGATGTGGGCCGGCTGAAGCCGGGCGATGCCGCGCAAGTGACGGTAGACGCGTATCCGGGACGCACGTTTCATGGGCACATCGACCAGATTCTTCCTCAGGTGGATATGACGACGCGCACGGTGCGGGTGCGGCTGGTGTTTGCCAATCCCGGCGTGGTGTTGAAGCCGGGGATGTATGTGAATGCGGCGATCGCAGTGCCGCTGGGCCGGCAGCTTGTGATTCCTGCTTCGGCGGTGCTGGAGGCGGGCTCGCGGGCGATTGCATTTGTGGATCACGGCGGCGGAAACCTGGAGCCGCGCACGATCCAGACCGGGCCGCAACTGGACGATACGGTGGTGATTTTGAAGGGGCTAAGAGAAGGCGACAGAGTGGTGAGCTCGGCGAACTTCCTGGTGGACTCCGAGGCGCAACTGCAGTCGGCCTTTGGCGGTGCGCCTGCGACCGCGCAACCGGCGACGGCGGGCGCAGAACCGGCGGAGGCGATGCAGGTTGCGCTGACAACGGACCCCTCGCCCGCACGCAAAGGCGCGAACACGTTGCGCGTGGCGCTGACCGGCCCGGATGGAAAACCGGTGACGGGCGCGCAGGTGTCCGTGGTGTTCTTGATGCCGGCGATGCCCGCGATGGGCATGGCGGCTTTGCGCGTGCCGGCGACTCTGCATGATAAAGGCAATGGGCAGTACGAGGGGTCGCTGCAACTGGATACGGGCGGCACGTGGGAGGTGTCTGTCACCGTGCAGCGCGGCGGGCGGAACGTCGCGATCAAGCAACTGAGCGTGAGCGCAGAAGGAGGGATGTGATGATTGCACGAACCATCTCGTGGTGCGCACGCAATCCCTTTCTGGTGTTCACGGGCGCGATTCTGCTGGTGCTGGCGGGCATCTGGAGCCTGCAACGTGTGCCGCTGGACGCTCTGCCGGATATCAGCGACGTGCAGGTGATCATTCACACGGAGTGGGCGGGCGAGCCGCCGAGTGTGATTGAAGACCAGGTGACCTATCCGATTGTGACCGCGCTGCTATCTGCTCCGAAGGTGAAGAATGTGCGTGCGCAGACGATGTTTGGCGACTCATATGTGTTCGTAGTTTTCGAGGATGGAACGGACCTGTATTGGGCGCGGTCGCGAGTCATTGAGTATCTCGAGCAGATTGCGGGCAAGCTGCCGCCGCAGGTGCATCCGGCGATTGGTCCGGATGCGACGGGAGCGGGATGGGTGTATGAGTACGCGGTGGTGGACCGCACGCACAGGCACAGCCTGGCCGACCTGCGTGCCCTGCAGGACTGGTATCTTCGGTATCAACTGGAGACGGTGCCGGGCGTGGCGGAGGTGGCGAGCATCGGCGGATTTGTGCGCCAGTATCAGGTGAACCTGGACCCGAACAAACTGTTTTCGTATGGCATCTCCGCGGCGACGGTGATTGACCGCGTGCGGCAGAGCACGAATGAAGTGGGCGGCGATGTGCTGGAGATGAGCGGCGCTGAGTACATGATTCGCGGGCTGGGCTACTTGAAGTCGCTCTCAGACCTGGAGAGTGTACCGGTAGCGACGAAGAACGGGACACCGGTGCTGGTGCGCGATCTGGGCACTGTCTCCTTTGGCCCCGACGAGCGGCGCGGTGCGGCGGACTGGCAGGGCGAGGGCGAAGCGGTGGGCGGCATTGTCGTCATGCGCTACGGCATGAATGCGCTGAACGTGATTGAAGGCGTGAAGGCGCGGCTGCGCGAGATTGCGCCCGCGCTGCCGGCGGGCGTGGAGATTGTGACAGGCTATGACCGATCGTGGCTGATCAATCAGTCCATTCATACACTGAAGCGCGACCTGATTGCCGAGGCCATCATCGTCAGCTTCGTGTGTATTGTCTTTCTGTTCCACTTTCGTTCGGCACTGGTGCCGATTCTCACGGTGCCGATTGCGGTCCTGGCGGCGTTCATTCCGATGTACCTGCTGCATGTGAGCTCCAACATCATGTCGCTGGGCGGACTGGCGCTGGCGATCGGCGTGCTGATCGACGCGGCAATCGTGATGGTGGAGAACGGCTATCGCAAACTAGCGGAGCGCGAGAATGTCCTGGGGAGCGAAGAGCGGCGCGACATTCTGGTGAGTGCGGCACAGCAAGTGGGGCCGGCGCTGTTCTATTCGCTGATGATTATCGTGGTGTCGTTTCTGCCGGTGTTTCTGCTGGAGGCGCAGGAAGGAAGGATGTTCCGGCCCCTGGCGTGGACCAAGACGCTGGCGCTGATCTTCTCGTCTCTGCTCTCGATTACGCTGGTGCCCGCGCTGATGCCGCTGTGCCTGCGCGGCAAGCTGCGCCCTGAGGAGAAGAATCCGGCGGCGCGAATATCGCAGGCGGCCTACCTGCCTGTGCTGCGCTGGTGTCTGCGCCAATGGAAGGTGGTGATCGTGCTGAATGTTCTCTTTCTGGCAGTGACGGCGCCGCTCTACTTCAGGCTGGGAAGCCAGTTCATGCCAGCGCTGTATGAGGGTTCATCGCTGTATATGCCCAGTGCGCTGCCGGGCATCTCGATTACGCAGGCGGTGTCTCTGATGCAGGAGCAGGACCGGATCATCCGCTCATTTCCTGAGGTGGAGACGGTGTTTGGCACTGTGGGCCGGTCAGACAGCGCGACAGACAATGCGCCGCTGGACATGTATGACACGACGATCATGCTGAAGCCGCGCAGCGCGTGGCGACCCGGCATGACGTATGAAAAGCTGATTCGCGCGATGGATGAGAAGCTGCAGTTTCCGGGGCTGACGAACACCTGGACGATGCCGGTGGAGAACCGGCTGGACATGGAACTGACAGGCGTCAAGACAGCGATGGGCATCAAGATTCAGGGGCCGGACCTGGCGCGGATTGAAGACATCGGCGCGCGGATACAGCAGGTTCTCTCCTCGATGCCGGAGACGACGTCGGCCTTTGCGGAGCGGGTTTCGCAGGGGTTCTATCTGAACGTGGAGGTGAACCGGGCGGAGGCGGCGCGATACGGGTTGACGGTGGCCGATGTGCAGCGGGTGATTACGTCGGAGATCGGCGGCGCGGACATTGCCGAAAATGTAGAAGGGCGCGAGCGGTTTCCGATTGCTGTGCGCTACCAGCGAGACTTTCGCGATCATCCGGAGGACTTATCTGCTGCGCTGATTCCTACGCCAACAGGCGAACAGATTCCTGTGGGCGAGGTGGCGCGGGTGTACTTCTCGCGCGGGCCTGCGATGATTCGCGATGAGGACGGCGCGCTGACGGGGTATGTGTATCTGAATCTGAAGGGCAGCAACTATGGCGGCTATGTGGACCGCGCCAACAAGTTGCTGCGCCAGAACGTTGCGCTGCCGGCAGGGTACACGTGGAGGTGGGCCGGTGAATATGAGTTTCAACTGCGAGCGAAGAAGCGGCTGGAGATGATTCTGCCGGTGGTGTTCTTCGTGATCTTTCTGCTGCTTTACCTGGTCTTCAAGTCAGTGGTGGAGGCGGCGGTGCTGATTTTTCCCACGGTCTACGCGATGTCAGGCGGCCTGCTGCTGCAGTGGCTGCTGGGCTACAACTTCAGCGTGGCGGTGTGGGTGGGCTACATCGCGCTGTTTGGAATTGCCGTGGAGACCGGAGTGGTGATGGTGGTGTATCTGCATGAGGCCTATGAAAGCCGCATGTCCACCGGCGAGCCGATGACGGAGGAGGCGCTGGAGCAGGCGGTGATCGACGGAGCGGTACAGCGGCTGCGGCCGAAGCTGATGACGGTGACGGCAGTCATTCTGAGCCTGGCGCCGATATTGTGGGAGACCGGGATCGGGTCGGACGTGATGAAGCCGATTGCAACACCGATAGTAGGCGGGATGATTACGTCCACGATTCATGTTTTGATTCTGGTACCGGTGTTCTTTCTGCTGATCAAGCGCAGAGCGGTGCGCAGAGCGGCGGCAACGGAGCTGCGATGAGTTGGCTGGTGCCGCCGCGGGCTAACTGCGTGACGCGCGGAAGCGCATCAGCGGCAGACGGAAACTGCGGACGCGTTCCATGCGGGTTTCACGCTCGAAGGAGCGAGTGCGCGCCTGGAGAATATCTTCGACTGTGACGAGGCCGAGGAGTTTGCCGGAGAGGTAATCGACGACAGGCATGGTGGAGAGGTGGGCCGTAGCCATGTCCTCAGCAAGTTCGCGGAGAGTCATCTCCGGGTAGGCCACATGCGGCTCGGCGGATGGAACGGGATCCGCCGCCGGGGCGCTGGAGGCGGCCAGAGACTCAAGGTGATGGCGCGTGATAACGCCGACGAGCTTGTCCTGTGTGTCGACGAGAGGATAGAGGCGCTGGCCGCGCCGCTCACCGCGGGAGTGCCTGCCGGCGAGCCAGCCGCGCACATCGGCAACGCTGCAATCCGCGGGAAGGGCGACGATGCCGGTGCGCATGATCTGCGCGACGGCCATGGTCTCGAGCGGATCGACGCCATACTCGCGGCTGAGATGATGGCCGCGGCGGCTGATTCTTTCAGTGAGGATGGATCGCTTTTGCAGCAGCACGGTGCAGGCGTGCGCGGTGACGGAGGCGGCGAGAATGGGCAGGAGCAGCCCGTAGTTGTGGGTGAGCTCCATGCTGAGAACAGCGGCGGTGAGGGGGCATCCGATGGAGCCGGAGAGCACTGCTGCCATCGCCACGAGCGGCCACGCGCCGGGTTGCAGCGTGGGCAATACCGGCGCAAAGAGCGCACCAAGCGCACCGCCGATCATGAGCAGCGGCGCG
>JAJZGF010000087.1 GCA_021805025.1 Acidobacteriota bacterium | reverse complement strand
CATGCCTGGACGCGCTGCTCTGATTCATCCCGGAGAGATCCTGTTGACCGAATTCATGGAGCCGCTGGGGTTGACGGCGTACCGGCTGGCCAAGGATATTTGCGTCCCCGCGCCGCGGGTGGGCGACATCGTCCGCGGGAAGCGCGCGATCTCAGCTGATACAGCCCTGCGCCTGGGCATTTATTTCGGCCTGCCTGCACAGTTTTGGCTCAATCTGCAGAACGAGTACGATCTTCGCCGCGCTGTCAGTCCTGCGCTCAAGAGGGTTGCGCCCAGGGCGGCTTGAGTCGCCCATTCTGCCGGTTTGCTCCCCGCGCGTCGGTATGCTAACCTTTGAATCTGTGCCGTGGTATGCGCGGAGCGGCAGTGTGTCCGCGTTTTCTTCGGGACTCCGGGGCTGTTTCCGGGGTGGGAAGGGCTGGCGTAGCTCAGCTGGTAGAGCATCTGATTTGTAATCAGAGGGTCGGGGGTTCAAATCCCTTCGCCAGCTCCACTTCAGGAGAGATTCGGAGCCGGAAGCGGCAGCAAGTTTGGACCGGCGTTTCCATTTTTTCAGGCGCCGGGCCTGTCCTCCGCGGTGATCCCACTGAGGTGCATGCTCCGATGAGCCGGAGATTCTCCGGGTGGGGTCTGATGCGCTGAAAGGGCTTCAGACGGCGGCGCAGGCGGGTTGTGGTTCCCGGCGACAGGTCTTCGTCGCGGGGGTGTCAGGTTGGGCACAGGTGGCCGAGCGGTTAATGGCAGCAGACTGTAAATCTGCCGCTCTTTGGAGCTACGGAGGTTCGAATCCTCCCCTGTGCACCACGAGTTGCAGGCTGGAGTGCGCGGGGAGCCGCGGGGGATGAGGAGCGCAGTTGTGGATCGCGAGGCGTCAAAGCGTTCCGGCTCAGACCTTGCCCGGCGTTACCCGGTAGCTCTGGCGTTGTACGTTGTGCTGGGGCTGCTCGTCTGGTTCACCATGGAGGCAGGCAAGATCCTGGTGATGGGCAAGCCGGTGGATTTGAGGCTGGTTCCGCTCATGGTTTTAGGCGGTCTGGCGCTGCGTACGGTGGTGGCCCGTCAGGCGGATCGGATCCGCGGCGGCGGGGAAAAGGGCGCGAGTGAGTCGCGCGAGAGTTTGTAAAGAGGGCTGATGTAGCTCAGTTGGTAGAGCACTCCCTTGGTAAGGGAGAGGTCACCAGTTCAATCCTGGTCATCAGCTCCAGAGTTTCAGCTAGCAGAGTGTGGCTAGCGGCAGTCAAGGCGGGAGTAACTCAGTGGTAGAGTCACAGCCTTCCAAGCTGTTGGTCGCGGGTTCGATCCCCGTCTCCCGCTCCATCAACTGGTTGTATGTGGAAGGAAGAGCGCAGGCTCGGAGCAGCGATAAGGCATGAAGTTTCAACAGGCAGGAATCGCGGTACAGGATACACAGGATTACACCAGGCTCCACGCGCTGATCGACGCGGCCTTTGACGCGCGCGATGTGGAGATTTTTCTCGAGCGCGTGACCAAGTCGAAGCTGCGGATTCGCGACTTCGAGACAGTCCTGGGCCGCGGGTACCTGGGCAAGGACGCGCAAGCGTTATATCTCGCTCTGCCGGTCTCTGACCAGGGTCTGACGCGTGAGCGCTATCTGCGATTGGTGGAAGCGGTGCCGGGCGAGTTGCGGCAGCGGTATTTGAAGGCTTACGCCTACTATTGAGGCGGGTCTGATTTTGGTTTCGGGCAAAGTCCGGAGCTGGTGAGTAAAGTCCAACGGAAGGGATTGAAAGTTCATGGCGAAGGAAAAGTTTGATCGTTCGAAGCCGCACGTGAATGTGGGCACGATCGGGCACATCGATCACGGCAAGACGACGTTGACGGCGGCGATAACGAAGGTATTGCAGAAGCACAATCCGAAGAACACGTTCCGTTCGTTTGACTCGATCGACAACGCGCCGGAGGAGCGGGAGCGCGGCATTACGATCGCGACGGCGCACGTGGAGTACGAGACGGCGAACCGCCACTATGCGCACGTGGATTGCCCCGGCCACGCGGACTACATCAAGAACATGATCACGGGCGCGGCGCAGATGGACGGAGCGATTCTGGTGGTAGCGGCGACCGACGGTCCGATGCCGCAGACCAAGGAGCACGTGTTGCTGGCCCGCCAGGTGGGCGTGCCGTACATCGTGGTGTTCCTGAACAAGTGCGATGCGGTCGAGGACGAAGAGCTGACGGACCTGGTGGAGATGGAAGTGCGGGAGCTTTTGTCGAAGTACCAGTTCCCGGGCGACGATGTGCCGGTGGTTCGCGGCTCCGCTCTGGGCGCGCTGAACGGCGAAGCCAAGTGGGAAGCGAAGATCGACGAGCTGATGGATGCGGTGGACAAGTACGTACCGCAGCCTGACCGCGCGGTGGACCTGCCCTTTCTGATGCCGATTGAAGATATTTTCTCGATCTCCGGCCGCGGGACCGTGGTTACCGGGCGCATCGAGCGCGGCAAGGTGAAGGTGGGCGAGGAAGTGGAGATTGTGGGCTTCCGCGAGACGCGCAAGACGGTTGTGACGGGCGTGGAGATGTTCAAGAAGCAGCTGGACGAGGGTCTTGCGGGCGACAATGCGGGACTGCTTCTGCGCGGCATACCCAAGGAAGATGTGGAGCGTGGGATGGTGCTGGCGAAGACCGGCTCGATCACGCCGCACACGAACTTCAAGGGTGAGGTTTATGTGCTGAGCAAGGAAGAGGGCGGCCGTCATACTCCGTTCTTCAAGGGGTATCGTCCTCAGTTCTACTTCCGCACGACGGACGTGACGGGTGTGGCGGAGTTGCCGGAGGGCACGGAGATGGTGATGCCGGGCGACAACGTGCAGCTTCAGGTGGAACTGATCACTCCGGTGGCGATGGAGAAGGGCCTGAGGTTTGCGATCCGCGAGGGCGGCCGCACGGTGGGCGCCGGAACCATCTCGGAAATCATCAAGTAACAGGGACCGAGGGACTAGGGGACCAGGGAATGGAAACCGGGTCTCTCGGGACTGAAATTCGGAAGGATCAGAAATGCGTGAGATTGTGACGTTGCAGTGTACGGCGTGCAAGGAGCGGAATTACTCGACGACGAAGAACAAGAAGACGACCACGGGCCGCCTCGAGTTCTCTAAGTTCTGTAACCGCTGCCGCAAGCACCAGCCGCACAAGGAATCGAAGTAAGGCAGCTACTAGAGGCTAGAAGCTAGAAGCTAGTAGCTGTTCTAGGGGCGTAAGCTCAACGGTTAAACTGTCGGTCTCCAAAACCGAACTTGGGGGTTCGAATCCCTCCGCCCCTGCCAGATCAGTGAAAGATGTTCCGGGCACAGCCGCCCTGAGCGAAGGATTGGAAGTATGGCCAGCAAGGCAGCAATCGAAAAGGGCGATCAGCGTTCCGCCAAGTTGCAGGAACCGGGCGCGCTGTCCAATGTGTCAGAGGGGGCGGTGGGCATGTGGAATAACATGGCGCGCTTTTTGACCGACGTGCGCGCGGAGATGCGCAAGGTTGTGGCGCCTTCGTGGAAGGAAGTACAGGCCACCACATCCGTGGTGATCATTACGGTCTTCCTCTTCGGGTTCTTCTTCTTTGCGGTGGATTTCTTCTTCAACCGGGCCTTGCACGACATACTCACCCGTCTGGGCGGCGGGCAATAACGTGGCGTACCCGCGAATCGAGAGCAGAATGGCAGAAGAATTGGAACAACCCGCCGAGCAGCCCCAGCCGGAGCGCAACGAGCGCTTCAAGTGGTACATCCTGCATGCCTACTCGGGCTTCGAGCGCAAAGTGCGCGAGTCTATCGAGAGCCGCGTGCAAGCTTTCGGGCTGAAGGACAGAGTGGGGCGGGTGATGATCCCCACCGAACCGGTGACGGAGATCTTCAACGGCAAAAAGCGTACCGTCGAGCGCGTCTTCCTGCCGGGCTACGTGCTGGTGGAGATGGAACTCGACAATGAGCTGTGGCACGTCCTGAAGGACACGCCCAAGGTCACGGGCTTTCTGGGCACGGGCGACAAGCCGGTCGCACTCTCCGAGGAGGAAGTCAGCTCCATTCTCTTCCGCTCCGAGACCGCCAAAGACAAGCCGCGGATGAAGATCAAGTTTGAGAAGAACGAGCAAGTCCGTATCACGGACGGACCGTTTGCCAACTTCAACGGCGTGGTGGATGAGATCAACGAAGATCGCGAAACGCTCAAGGTCATGGTGACCATCTTCGGACGTTCCACCCCGGTCGAACTCGAGTTCGGCAAGGTCGAAAAGATTGAGTAGTTGCAGCTTCTAGCTACTAGCTTCCAGCTTCTAGCCGGATCATCCTCCTAGCGGAGTCCGGTTGCAGGTGAACGCCAGAGCGCAACACCAAAATTCGCATAAGGAAATGACCGGCTGAAAGCTAGAAGCTAGGAGCTAGAGGCTGGTTCTGAAGGAACCCATGGCACCTCCGAAGAAAGTATCCACATACGTCAAGCTGCAGATTGAGGCCGCGAAGGCCACGCCGGCTCCGCCCGTAGGCCCCGCGCTTGGTCAGGCGCAGGTCAACATCATGGAGTTCTGCAAGCAGTTCAACGCCCGCACGCAGAACAAGGAGATGGCCGGACTCATCATCCCGGTTGTCATCACCGTCTACGCCGACCGCAGCTTCACCTTCGTCACCAAGACGCCGCCCGCGGCCGTGCTGCTCAAGAAAGCAGCCGGTATCGCCAAAGGCGCGGGAACGCCCAACAAGGACAAGGTCGGCAAGGTGACGGAAGCGCAGGTGCGCGAGATTGCCACCCAGAAGATGCCCGACCTCAACGCCGCCTCTGTCGATGCGGCCGTCAAGAGCATCAAGGGCACGGCCCGCTCCATGGGCATTGAAGTGATCGGCTAACAGCGGCTCCCTGCACTCCAGGAACGAGCAAGGCCCTCCCCGAGCGGGAGGGCCTTTTTGTCGCGCACGGATACTTTGCCGGCATCCTCAGAACCAGCGGCCGATGGTGAAGAACACCTTCCGCCGCCCCGCATCGCCCACTGAAACGCCAAACGTAATCACACCGAGGGGCGTTCCTGCCACCAGTCCGGCGGTCCCATCCTGCCGCAGGATCGCCCTTGCATCGGGGGACCAAATCTCTCCCGCCTCGTAGCCCAGCGCGCCATACAGGCCATGACCCAGCCCCGTGGGCAGCGCTGCAATGCGGTGCATGTACCCTGTGCGCGCAAGGTAGGTATCGGTGCCGCGGTACTCGTCAAACGACGACGCGGAGAGCCGCATCGGCCCGCCCAGCGTAAAGCGGTAGGGCTGTGCGACGCGCGCTCTCAGGTATGAGTTGACCTCCGCGCCGAGCCCGAAGATGTTGTCTTCCCTCCACGCATGCGTGCTTAGGAACGAGAGCCCGACCTGCGGCGCGTTATCGCTTGCCACCGCGTGGTACAGCGCACCCGCCTCGGCGGAAAGCCGAAAGCCATTGGGCGAAATGGTGCTCGATTCGGTCTTGTCCAGATTGAAGCGCAACAGGCCGGTCTGAGCCGTGCCGTTCAGGTCGGGGCCGCCGCCGACGCCGGTGCGCAGACTCCAGCGTGTCGTCTCGGCGCGCCACTCCGCTGCAATCTGCATCTGGTTGTTGAAAGTTCTGCCCGCCTTGAGCCCCGCAGCAAGATTCTGCTGGAAGCGCTCCGCCACGCGCGCCTGGTTGTCCCAGATGTACACCGGTTGGCGCAGGACTTGCGCCTCGGGCTGCACAAAGTATCCGCCCGGCGCCAGCAGACGGTAGTACTCCGTGGTCACGTCCGTCAGGTAGCCCACGCGGATGCTAGCACGGAACTCGGAGCCGAAAGAGCTCAGACTCTGATCCACAAAACGCACGGCCAGCTCGCCCTCGGTAATGTTCGAGGTTGCCGCGGCCACTTCAGGGGCAACCATCAGGTAGGGCGGCCCGGCGGAGTCTTTTGTCAGATGGACCAGTATGCCCGTGTCCTCGTCCGGCTGGCTGGTTGAGCGCGGCTGGGCAAATGTCTCGTAGGTTGCCTCATATACTCCGTTCGATTGCACGCCTTTCAGGCCGGCAGCGATGGACTGGGCGGTGACGGGACGGCCTTCAGCGGGCTTCATTTCGCGCTGCACCTGGTTTTCCGCGCCCGGCACGCCGCCTTCCACGCGAACGGCGCGCAGCACGCCTGGCTTGCCGAGGCGCCGCGCATGGCGCGCTGCCAGGTAGGCCTGCCAGCCGCTGTCGCTCAAGGCATAGCGCAGCAGTGCGGCGCGGTCTTGCGCGGCCGCCTGGTAACCGGCCTGGATCAATTGCGCGGCGTTGCCGTAGTCGGTGCCTGAATAATTGCTGACCGGCACGTCGATGACTACGTCGGCCAGTTTTTCTGCCTGCTCCATGTTGCGCGCAATGCCGGCTATAAAAGCGCGATTGAGGACGCCCACAATGGAGCCCGTATCCCCCGCCGACAGAGTAGCGTCCTGCAGCCGCACGGCAATGACCCGGTCCGCCTTCAGGTCGCGGCGCAAAACGTCCGTGGGCAGATTGTCGAGGATGCCGCCATCTACCAGGTAGTGGCCGTCGCGCCCCTTTACCGGCGCAAAGATGCCGGGAATGGAAATGGAGGCGCGCACCGCCTCAGGCAGCGGCCCGGCGGCAAAGGTGACGGGCTGCAGCGTGTTCAAGTCCGTGGCCACACAGCGAAAGGGAATCGGGAGCCGGTTGTAGTCGAGCGCCTTGCCGTTGTAATCAAAAAGTTCGCGGGTCAGAAATGCGTTCACGCCGCCGTCGGCCAGCAGTGCATTGCGCAGGCCGAACCCGTTCTTCAGACCGATGATGATGGATTGGGGAATCTGCCGGCGGTCCTGGCGTCGGCGATAACTGGCGTCGGTATAAGGCGTCTGCAGGGTAAACACGCTGGAAATTGCGTCGCTCGTCGCCAGGCTGCGCAGTTCCGCCGGAGTGCGCCCCGAGGCATATAGTGCTCCCACCAGCGCGCCCATGCTGGTGCCGGCGATCCGGTCCACAGGCACATGGTGGTCTTCAAGCCATTCGAGCACGCCAACATGCGCCAGCCCCAGCGCCCCGCCGCCCTGCAGCGCCAGCCCGATCGACGGCCGACCCGCCGGCGCGACGGGCGGCAGATCCGAGCCGGCAGACACCGCAGACGCGTCCGCGATGCTGCTTCCCTGTTGCACGCCGATCCGCTGGGCCGGCGCACCCGCAACAAACAGAAAAAGAGCAAAGAGTGTTGCAGTATATTTCAACGGCATACCAGATATCTCCTGCAAAGAAGGCCTGTCCACAAGGTACGCTTTCCCGCAGGTGCCTCACTTCTCCTCCCGATTCACAAATCCCAGATGCATTGTGTCTTCGCGTTTATCCGGCGCGCGGCTGCTCTCCCTAGGGGCACATACGGCGCAGGTGACCAGGCAGTATCATGGTCAGTTCTGAAACTCGCTCTGCAGGATGAGCGCACGAGGCATGTGTATGAAAACTCCCCTGCTACTCTGCTTGGTTCTAGGTGCGGGGATGGCTCCCGCTCAACAGATCGGCG
This sequence comes from Acidobacteriota bacterium, assembly GCA_021805025.1. GTDB lineage: Bacteria > Acidobacteriota > Terriglobia > Terriglobales > Acidobacteriaceae > Telmatobacter. The sequence goes on along the minus strand of JAJZGF010000087.1, from coordinate 8,060 downwards.
GCCAGGCGGCTGGTACCGAGGACGCTGCGGCCTCTTGTCCCAACCCGGCCGCAAGGAGCGCGGCGCAGCAAATTGTCGACAAGTGGAAGGAAGGCTATAACAGCGGAGACGCGGCCCGCGTGGCCTCTCTCTACACTGAAGATGCCTATTACCTGACGCAGCACTATGTCACCGGCATCGTTCAGGGGCGCGCCCGGATTCAGGCATACGTGCAGCGCGGCGTGGATGCGCACTACCGCATCGACTCGCTGCAGATTCTGTTCACCGGCTGCGTTGAGGGCCTGATGTACGTAATCGCCCGCTATCAAGCCACGAACGCCGGGCAAAAGGCCATAGGCGTTAATCTCGTCGTGGCGAAAAGAACCGCGCAGGGTTGGCGCATTGCGGCACACGAAGCCGCGGTGCCCGACCCGGCGACCGCGGTCCAGCACCTCGACCTGCCCGACACCCGCTGAAACGGCGAACCGCCCGTTCCTCTGCGGAGCGGGCGGTTCCGGTATGGCTACTTGGGCGGCGCCGGCGTGAAGACTTCCCGCCGGTGGCCCGGTTCAGGTTTCGGCTTGGGTTTCGGCGCCTTCTTGACTTCCTTCTTGCCTTTGTCTTTGCTTCCCATGCGAGACAGCATGACACAAAAGGGCTTTCCGGGGGAAGTCCCTGTCGACGGTCTGAAACTTCAGTAGACCGGTGCATCAGCCTTTGCTAGAGTTCCGGTGGGAGGGGCAGATCCCGGCTCTCTGCTCCATACTCATCCGCACGAATACAAGACCCACCTCGGCCGCATGGAGTTTCACGATGGAAGTTTCCGGCGATTTCACACGCCGCAGTGTGCTGCGCGGAGCCGCCCTCGGCCTGACCGCGCTTGCGTCGGGCGTGGAGAGCCTCTTCGCGCAGCCGGTCTCCGATCCACCCAACATCGTTTTCATTCTGGCGGACGATTTGGGCTATGCGGACGTCTCCTGCTATGGCCGCCCTGACCTCAGCACCCCCAACATTGACGCTCTGGCGGCGCGGGGCACGCGCTTTCTGCAGGCCTACGCCAACTCCGCCGTCTGCTCGGCCACCCGCACCGCGCTGATCACCGGCCGTTACCAGGACCGTTTGGATATAGGGCTCGACGAGCCGCTTGCGGGTCGCGATACCGGCCTGCCGCCGGATCACCCCACGCTGCCGTCGCTGCTGAGAAGGGCAGGCTACGGCACCACGCTGGTGGGCAAGTGGCACCTGGGCCTGCTGCCCAAATACGGCCCGCTGCAGAGCGGCTATGACCACTTCTACGGTTTCCGCGGCGGCGCCTGCGATTACTATGACCACGCGGATAGCTTGTGGGACGGCGACGTAAAGATCCACGACGCTGGCTACCTCACAGATCTGCTCGGCAGCCACGCTGTCAATGTGGTGAATGGATATGCAAAGGCAGGTAAGCCATTCCTGCTGAGTCTGCACTTCAATGCTCCGCACTGGCCGTGGGAGGCTCCCGGCGACGAGGCCGAATCAAAGCGCCTCGCCGGCCATAGCCACTTTGACTTCGACGGCGGTTCACAGAAGACCTACGAGCGCATGATTGAGGAACTGGATTTGCAGGTAGGACGCGTCGTCCAGGCCCTCCATGCCAGTGGCATCGCGGAGAACACCATCGTCATTTTTACCAGTGACAACGGCGGTGAGCGCTATGCGGATACCTGGCCCTTCACCGGCAGAAAGACGGAGTTGCTGGAAGGCGGACTGCGCATCCCCGCGATCATCTCCTGGCCAAAGCATATCCCGGTGGCGCAGACTACCAACCAGGTGGGCATCAGCATGGATTGGCTGCCCACTCTCCTGGCCGCCGCAGGCGCTGCGCCCGACCCGGCTTATCCCTCCGATGGCCTCAACCTGCTGCCCATGCTGGCGGGCAACGCTGCGCCCGTCCCGCGCAAACTCTTCTGGCGCTACAAGGGCAACGCGCAGCGCGCCGTGCGCGACGGCGACATGAAGTTCCTGAAGATCCTCGACAACACGTTTCTCTTCAATGTGGTGGAAGACCCCATGGAGAGGGCCAATCTGAAAGAGCGCCAGAAGGATGTCTACGACCGGCTCGTGGCCGAGTGGTTTGCCTGGAACGCCACCATGCTGCCGGAGATCGACGCGAGCTTTACCGACAGTTTCTCCGGAGCGATGCTTGCCGACCATATCGGCAGCCCCGAGACAAGCGGCAAGGCCGACAATCCCCCACCCGCGGCAGATTCGCATTGAAGGCGCGGGCTCTGCTCCATGAACAAACCACCTGCAACGGCACGGCCTTCACTCAGGCGTGCAGCTGCAGGTGGTTGAGGCTGCGTCCAGTCAACGGGCCTTCAAATCGTCGTCCGCCGGCGGACAGGTGTGCGCCTTTTACTGGGCTTGCGCAGGCGTTACATACACCTGTTGCGGTGCGTACACCTTGATGGCGGCCCCACCGACTTTCAAGTTCATGCTTTTGATCTCCGGCTTGTCCTTCAGCTCCGTAAAGAAGTTGAGCCTGTACTGGTTCTGCAACCGCCAGCTCAAGTCTTCAAAGAACGGCTGGAAGGAGACCGGCTCGCCCGTACCCATCCAGTAGCTGTCGCCGCCTGTGGCCTGTGTGACCTCGGCCAGCAGGCTTTGCCCGGAGTCAGAGAAATACTGCGTGTTATCGAACCGGCCCATGTCATGCCAGTAGATTGAATAGACCACCAGCCTGGCGCGGACCGAATCGGTGATCGCCGCAAGAATATAGGGGTCCTGCGGGTCAAAGCGCGGGTTGTAGATGTCTACTCCGTCCGTCACCATCACCACGATGCGCCTTGCCAGGGGATCGTTCGACGGCCACCGGTGGGCCAGATCGGAAAGGCTGAAATACGGGCCGCCGCTCGACCCAGGCAGACCGCCGGGCAGATGCAGATGATCCAGCGCCAGCGAGTGATTGGTGGATAATGGGCCGCTCAGCAGAGCCTGACCGTTGTCCATATAAGCGAGCGCAAGCTTTGTGGACGCCGGGACGCTCTTGATGAAGTTCCCGATATCCTCAATTTGCTGTCCGAGGCTGTTGCGGGCAGAACTGTCAATCAGGACCACCAACTCCGTGTCATTATTGGCGCCCCGCAGCGGAATCCAACTGGAAGCCCTTGTTTCCTTGCCGTTGATCTTCAGCTGGAGGTCCTGAATCTGAATGTTCGTCACGCGCTCCCGACCTTTTTTAGGGATGACGGTGATAACCGCTTGTCCTGCGCCGGAATTGGTTGCGTCCTCAGGAAATGCGGTTGCGGCCATGGCCATGGTGGTGACGGCCAACCCTAAAATCATGCCTAGCTTTCTCATGAAACGTGCTCCCTCCACACATTCTGGGATCGGCTTCTAAGCCGGTCCATTGACTTCAACAAATGAATCGCACTCATAAGATGCATGGGGTTTGGCGGGAAGATGTGCGACGAAAGCAAAAAAGATTGTCACAATGTGAAGTTTCGCCGCAGGAGTTGTGGATGTCCGCACCACGCTGGTGTAGAAGGTTGGCTACCGTGCGCCCATGGGGCCGCGCCTAATGCCCGGCAGGCCCTGAGGCGCGGTCGAGCGCCTGCGGACTTGACCCAACTTCACTGAGCGCGCGAAAGCCGCCGGCGAGGGAAAAGGAATTCTCATAGCCGAGTAGACGGAGGAGCCGCGCGGCGCTCAGGCTGCGGTTGCCGCTGTTGCAGACGCAGATCAGGATCATCTCCTTGGAGTGGTGCATCTGGTTAATCATCGCCAGAAACTGCTGGATATCGCGTAGTTCCGGCTCATCTGCGTCCAGCGCGTCCTGCTCCAACGGGCTGAGATTGTGTCCCAGCATCTTCTTGAATTGGAACAAGGGCAGGAAGCTGGCGCCGGGAATCTCTCCCTGGATCTCCAGCTCAAATTTCTGCCGGATGTCGATCAGAACGGCCAGGCTCAGGCGCTGCAACTCGAGCGCGGTGGGGACTGAAATCTCTAGATGCGCGTTTGATTCTGCGGCGGATTCCTTCGGGTTGCCGGCGTTTTCCATGGCCTGTAATCATAGAATCCGCGGCGAGTTGGCGGATGTGGCCACCATCACCCCCATGGGCCTGCGGGTGCGACCGGTCAATGCGCCCGTGTGCCGCTTGCAATCCGCTCGCCACTTCGATATGATCCTTAGATGTGTCCGGAGCAGTACCCGGACCGTCAATAGCACCACGGCTTTTGGGCCTGTTCGAGGCTGGCGCCGGGTTGGCAGCCATTCTGGCTGCTGTACGGCAAGCGCCTCCAGGTTCCCCGCTAAGGGGCTGGCAAGTGCGGTGGGAGACGAGGGAAGAATGGCAAAAGTCAGCAAGAATATTGCGAAGGCGCGCGCGGCTGTTACCAAGGAAGCCTATCCGCTGCCCGAGGCCGTGAGCCTGCTCAAGCAGGTCAAGTATGCAAAGTTTGATGAGACCGTAGATCTGACCATGCGTCTGGGCGTGGACACGCGCCACGCCGACCAGATGGTGCGCGGCACCGTGGTGCTGCCGCACGGGCTGGGCAAGACCAAGACCGTGGCCGTGATCGCCACGGGCGACCGCCAGAAGGAAGCCCAGGAAGCGGGTGCCGACTTTGTGGGCGGCGAAGAGATGGTCGAGAAGATCCAGAAGGAAAACTGGACCGCTTTCGATGCCTTGATTGCGACGCCCGACATGATGAAGGTGGTGGGCCGTCTGGGCAAGGTACTAGGTCCCAAGGGTCTGATGCCGAACCCCAAGACCGGAACGGTGACCCTGGACGTGGCCGCGGCGGTCAAGGAGATCAAGGCTGGCAAGGTGGAGTTCCGCGCCGACAAGACCAGCCTGGTGCATGTGCCGGTGGGCAAGCTGAGCTTTCCGCCTGAGAAGCTGATCGACAACGCCACGACCGTGATTTCTTCGATTGTGCGCGCCAAGCCTTCGGCGGCCAAGGGTAAGTACATCAAGAGCGTCACGCTCAGCTCGACGATGGGCCCCGGCGTACCGCTGGATTCCGCGGTTGCGGATGCCGCCGGCAAGCACTAAGCCGGCGATCGAACTTCAGACCAGGATTTGAACCGAGAGCGCCGAGGCAGGCGCGACCCGCTGAGGGAGCAGGAAGATGGCGATTTCAAGAAGCAGGAAGACGGAGAAGGTCCAGTTGCTGGCCAAGGAGCTGGAGACCTCGACAACGGCAATTATCGGCACGTTTGCCAAGCTCACGGTGGCCCAGGATTTTGCGCTGCGCAAGGCTGTCCGCGAGGCGGGCGGCAAATACCGCGTGGTGAAGAACAAGCTGGCCGCGATCTCCAGCCAGGGCACGCAGGTGGAGTCCGCGCTGAAGGGCCTGAAGGGCGTCAGTGCTGTGGCCTTTACCTCAGGTGACCCGGTGGCGCTGGCCAAGGGCTTTGCCAAGTGGGTGGGCGAGAACGCGGAGTTCCAGTTCAAGCTGGGCATTGTGGACGGCAAGCTGCTGACGGTGGAAGAGGTTAAGGCGCTGGCCACCATGCCGGGCAGGGAAGAGATCTTTGCGAAGCTGCTCTTCCTTATCAATGCGCCGGCGCAAAGGTTGGCCACGGTCATCAATGCCACCGGCCGCGATCTGGCCGTGGTGCTGGGCCAGGGCGTGGAGAAGGAAAAGTTTGCCGGCGCGGCCTGAAGGTCGTTAAGAGCTGGCCTTTTAAGAGTTTAGGTCGGAAAGCGGGCTGGAAGGGCGCGAGTCTGGGCGCATCGGAAACTTCCAGGTTGTGTTTGCGGCCGGGTTATCAAATTCAAAATGTTTTGATTGGAGAAGAAAAATGGCGGATCTCGCACAGTTGGAAGAGCAGATTGTAAGCCTGAGCCTGCTGGAAGCGGCGGCTCTGGTAAAGAAGCTGGAAGAGCGGCTTGGCGTTTCGGCGGCTGCGGCGGCCCCGGTGGCAGTTGCCGGCGGCGCGGCGGGCGCGGCGGCTCCAGCGGCCGAAGAGAAGACCGAGTTCCAGGTCATCTTGAAGGATGCCGGCGCGAACAAAATCAACACCATCAAGGCAGTGCGCGAAGTTACCTCGCTCGGCCTGAAGGAAGCCAAGGACCTGGTCGATGGCGCTCCCAAGGCGCTGAAGGAAAGCGCGACCAAGGATGAGGCCGAGGCCATCAAGAAGAAGTTTGAAGGCGTCGCCACCATCGAAATCAAGTAGCACGGAAGTTGCAAGTCTGGCCGGGACGCGCTACGATAAACGTTGCGCGTCCTTTTGGTCCATTCCAGTTTCAGGCAGAATGGGCGCGGGTTGGGTGACGCGTCTTGAGATGAGCGGTGGGGCACACAGTCGTTCGCTGGGCCGGAACAGTTTTTTGCAATCTGGCGGCGGGTAGCGGACGAGATGTAAGTGCCTACGAGCCAAAGGGATAGGCAGGATTCTCCTTGGCGTATGGATGAGTGGCTGGCGGGCAGCGCAGAAGCGAGCTTTGGGATCGGCGAGAGCAGAGCAGAAGAATTCGGTTGGGAGCACAGGCCGTAGGCCGCGCTCGTGAGGCATTGCGTCCTCGCGGGCTTTTCGTGTCTCTCCGCCGCAGCGGATTGATTTCCTCCTGAAGGCAATCCGCGTAATGCGCGTGGGCAAGAGGTCAATTTTGCTGAATGCGTCTGCTTCCTCCCAGTTGTGCGCAGTCTAGCGCAAGAGCCCGGCAAGCGGCAACGCCCGGCAATCACTTTTCCGCGCGACTCTTCTCAGGGAACCCGCCAGATGTGGATTTTCCGGGGTGATGGCAGCCTTGCCCAGGGCTGCTGATGCGCCCGGGCGGGATTGGCGTGAAGGGATGCGCCAGTCTGGACGATTCGTTTTCTTACCGTAATTCGCTGGCGCCTCCAGACTCGGGCGCCGGCCTGGCGCGACCCGCATGGGGCGGCGCCGGACAGAAGAGCTCCAGGAGTGAAGCATGCCCAACGAGAAGCGCGCGATTCGCAGCCGGCTCGATTTTTCCAAGATTCCCACCGCAACGCAGATTCCCAACCTGATCGAAGTGCAGCGGCGCTCCTACGAGCGTTTCCTGCAGATGGACAAACTGCCCAACGAGCGCGACGACTCGGGCCTGCAGTCAGTCTTCGTCTCCGTCTTCCCGATCACGGATTTTCGCGGCATCTCGCAGTTGGACTTTGTGGACTTCTCGATCGGCAACTGGGAGTGCAAGTGCGGCCACTTGAAAGGGCTGCATCACCTGCGTACCGCCTGCGTGACTTGCGGCGCGATGGTCATTACGGACCCCTTCCACCCCGGCGAGGTGCTCTGCCACAAATGCGGCACCTATAACAAGAACACGCCCGACTTCTGCAACAAGTGCGGCGACCCGGTGGGCCTGCAGTTGAAGTATGACCAGCAGGAGTGCGAAGAGCGCGGCATGACCTTCTCCGCGCCGCTCAAGGTCACGGTGCGCCTTACCATCTTCGACAAGGATCCGGAGACCGGCAATAAAACGATCCGCGACATCAAGGAGCAGGAAGTCTTCTTCGGCGATATTCCGCTGATGACGCCGAACGGCACCTTCATCGTCAACGGGACCGAGCGCGTCATCGTCTCGCAGCTGCATCGCTCGCCCGGCGTCTTCTTTGAGACGGCCAACAACCGCACCTACTTCCTGGGCAAGATCATCCCCTATCGCGGCTCCTGGGTCGAGTTCGAGTACGACCAGAAGAACACCCTCTATGTACGCATCGACCGCAAACGCAAGTTCCTGGGCACCATCTTCCTGCGCGCCCTGGGTCTGCGTTCGGACGAAGAGATCCTGAAGACCTTCTACACGGTTGACCGTATCCACGTTGCCGATGGCAAGCTGCACTGGGCCGTTACGCAGGATGCGCAGAAGGGCACGCACCTGCAGGGCGCCAAACCGGCCCATGCCGTGTCGCACAAGGGCGAGGAGATTGCACACTCGGGCCGCAAGATTACCGCGCACGCGCTCAAGGCCATCCGCGCCGCGGGCATCGAAAAAATTGAGGTGGAAGCCGCGGAGCTGGACGGCGCGCTGACCGCGGCCGACGTGGTCGATCTGGCTACCGGCGAAGTGGTCGTCGAGGCCAATGTCGAGCTGACCGCCGACCGTCTGCACAAGGTGCTGTCG
>JAJZGF010000086.1 GCA_021805025.1 Acidobacteriota bacterium | reverse complement strand
ATTCGCTGTGGGGCTACAGCGGAAACAACCTTCTTACCCTGAAGTATGGCACCCAGGACGGAGGCCATAGCTTCTATACCAACAGCAATATCCTGGGGGTGCCCCAAAACACCTGGGGCATCATGAACCAGAAGTCTCCTTACTCTGGGGCAGGCTATGCCAGGATTATCGAGTTGTCGCTGAAATATAGCTTCTAATTCGCAACTGCAACTTCGAACAGCAACGGGGTGGACATGGTCCACCCCGTTGCGCGTGCTGCGCTGCTCATTGCTCTGGAACCGCATGCTGTCATGCAGCATAAGTCCAGCTTTGATCGCAATTTGGTGTAACGTCTCAGAATTATTTTTGTGTAGTCCGTGAGGCCGACGCGAAGAAGTTTGTAGCGAGCGATCAATCGAAGATACCTTTGCGTGGCTGGGCGGAGCGACCGGAGAGAGACGCCAGGTATAAAGAATGCGTCCTCCATCGCAGCCACGGACTCATGTGCAGCGAGATTCAGCACTGGCTCAAAGAGGGAAGCAATCTTGCCTTGACACCGCTGGCTTACGTCACCCGGAATGAGTTGCTTGAGACGATGCTCGCAGCCCGGCACACCCATGCAGAGAAAGCGTGCTTGTCCGCGGCGAAAGATGGAACCGTCGCTGGCCTCAAAGTGCTGCAACTTCTGCAAAAGCCCAGACCACACGTGGCGAACGTCGTAACTACTCTACGAACATCGTTCGGTCTTCCGTCCGCGCGGTCGCGGACTTCGTCAAGCATTTTCACCGTTTGCCGAAGCAGTATATAGGTTCATCATCTTTGAATCATCCATTCAATCGGTCCGAGGATGCCTGAAGGAAGTAGAGCCGAATCCTCGTGATAGCTCGTAATGTTGGTGCTTGTGATGCGGTTCGAAGCGCCTGGCTGCAGATCTCCAATGATGCGATTGGGCCACAGGTTTGTTACTTCGATGGCAATCGTATTCGTACCACCTTGCAGCCAGCGGTCAACCCGCAAGGTGAGCGGCTTCGCCCAGACTGTTCCAGCATCGTGGCCGTTGATGCTAATGCGGGCAATCTCTCGTACATCCGAAAAGTGCAGCAGGACATGCTCCCCTCTTGCGAACGAAGGCGCGATCACCCTCGCCTTGTAGGTCGCGGTGCCGGAGAAGTATCGGATCCCAGGGTCCGCGGAACCAGACCAGCTTTCGAGCTTGGCATTGGGCTCCTGCTCCGGCGCACCCCGCCCCGGCTGAAAGGAAATAGTCCACGTCCCCTCGAGTTTGAGAGGTTGCGTGTCCTCGGTGACCGGCTGCCGGGCAAGCCTCTCTGATTCCTGCCGCGGGAAGAGCACGAGCGTCGAGCCGAACGGCGGCAGTGTTATGCGAATCTGTGTGCGTCCATCGGCACGCACGCTGGGATCTGCCACGGCAAACCGCTCGCCCGTGACGGGATCCCATATTTCGGGAACAGAGGCGTGGGCCCGGAACACGACGTCCTGCGTAAAAGCCTTCGCAGAGCCATTGCGCAGGAAGTAGATGTCTGCAACGGCCGAGCGGCGATGTACGTAGTCGAGTGAAGATTCGAAGATTGCGCCCAACATGGTCCGATCCCCCACTCCGGCTTCTACATCTGGGAGCCAACCGAGTCGCTGCAGCTCTGCCCGCCCGCTCTGGGTACAGAAGACTTTGCCTGCACCGTAGACATGCGGAGATGCGCCGTCACACCCGGGCGCCCACACCCGCGCCACCAAACGCGAAAATTCCACCTGTTCATCTGTAGTTGTAATTCCAGTAGCCGAAGTTGGCGCTTCCCCGATGACAACTCCACCGGCACGCACGTAGTCAGCGGCAAATCGCAGCACTGCAAACGAGAGCCGCTTCGATCGCGACAGCGCAAGCGCGTGCCAATGCACACCCGACGGACCGACCAGATCACGGCCCTCTATCCTGATGGAATGCAGGAGCGCGTCTTCGTCCGTCGCGTCGTAGTCATAGCCCGGCAGCACACTCGCGGGATCGTCGGCTTTCAGGCGGACGAAGCTGGGAACGTTATCCCCAGTAAAGTAAAGGACATCGTCCACCGGTGTTCCCTGCTGCATCATGAACTGCACTCGGTTCAGGTAAGCGAAAAACGCGTCGCCGGCGTTCCACCACGTGACCTTCGGATTGACATGCGTGCCGGCAAAATACTCCTGTCCCGGTAGACCAGTCGACGCTGGGCTTGACGTGAACTCATGCCAGACGAGCCGGTTCATTCCCTCAGTGACCGCCATGTCAAACGAAGGCTTCAAATCTGTCGCGAGGCTCTCCGACCACTGTGGACCAATCGAGGTCTCTCCTTCCTGCGCCACCACGCGCTGTCCATAGATATTCGCAGCACTGGCTGCCTCCTTGGTAAAGAAGCGCTCTTCGTCGCGCGTGCGATGGCCGTTGATGGACCAGAACTCGGACTGTGGCACGGCAGAGTGACGGAACGTTTCTAACGCGTCGATAGGAGCACCGTGCGGCCCCCCGCTCTCAGCCTGCACGCCAAGCCCGTGCTGGGCAGCGCGTTGCGCAAATACGTCATAGTGGTTACTCACAACCAGATCAGCCACCGTCCGTCGCAGATCAGCGAGGAACCGCACACTCCGATCGCGATTATCGATGAATCGTCCCGCCACCACCGGAAGCCATGCAACAGGGTCATATCCACGCCGTTGCTTGAACTCTGCTGCGAAGTTCCCAGTCCAGTTTGTGCCTCCAAGCTCCCAACTGTCGGTGGCTAGGTACTTTAAGCTGTGAAATGGCCTGGCGGCGTCCAGCAGCGGTTCGACCGTGTGGTCCCAATACTTATCGAACGCGTCACGGCTCAGGTAGTCGATCGCTAGGCCCTGCCAGGTTCCGCTGGAGGTAGACACTCGCGCATCCGAGTCGGTGTACCCGATCCGGAGCACTTCCCAATCACCGGCGGGCGCATCCCATACGAACTTTCCATTGCGGCTTACAGTACCGGAAACATCGCGCACTTCGGCCACGGACGCATCCGCTGTGGACACGTCGACTGCATTGGGGCCTGCGTCCAGCATGCGTGTTGCATCCGGCATACTGAAGCCAGCCTCAGCCGCCGCTGCACGCACCGGCAATGATGGGCCGTGCAGTTGAACCTGCAAGTCAGTTCCTCGATGCAGCGGATATACCAGCACTGCGATCTCGCGATAAAAGCCGCTCTTCGTCGGCGGCTGGAGCACATCGACAGAAACCCGCTTGCCTCCTTTGAATGGAACACGCGTCCAGGTCAGCAGTTTGGATGCATCCTCCGGGCGCACGTCCGGGCCGCCAAGATTCCAGCCGCTCGTGATGTTCAATGTGATCTCGAGCCCGAGACGGTCTGCTTCACGCAGCGCATGCGTGTAGAGATCGATCCAAGCCGGACTGCCGAAGGTCGGCCCAGCAGGCACGTCACGATTGCCGGCTTGATTGGCCCCGTTCGCATCAACCAGAAGTGCCCCACCGAAGCCTTTCGCCTTCATTTCCTCGAGGTCATGTGTGATTGTTATGTGATCCGTGTGACCATTCAGCCACCACCAGTAACAGCGGAGTCTCGCTGATGGCGGTGGCGATAGAAACCCCAGGCGCAATGCGGTCAGGCTCTTAGGTTCCGCCAGTGGCTTGTTACCCTGTGCGGTCGCGCTGTGACTACAGAACAACACGAGCACCATCGCGGCCAGTAGGAGACCGCCGCCGTACACGGAATGCTTCCAGATATATCTCTCGTTCAACATTAGCGCTCAGATCTAATCCAGCACTTTGTGCCGGTGAGAAACAGGCGGAGCGCGAGGAGTTCATGCGTACCGCCCGAGGAAAATTCTAGAAATCGATTCGGACGATCAGTTGCCCGATATGAGGATGATTCGCTTGCGTCCGCGTCACGCTTCCAGAAAGGGTGCTTTCGATGCCCATGTCCGGACCTCCAACATTGGGATAGTTCCTCACATTGAAGAAGTCGCCACGGATTTAGAAGCTGACACCAAGGCGTCCGATGAGCGGCCTGAACACCTAAACTCTAAGAGCTTTTGGCTCTAGTCGCGTCGGTGATTTCACCTCCGATACTCCCGCGGTAGAGCTCTGATCAATCTCGATGAAATAAGCCTTCGACATTTTTTAGCTCTGCCGAAAGCCCATCAATTCCTGTTAAGGTCTCAATGTACACGTGTGCAAATTTAGTCGTTCCCAAATGCGAAGCTAGACTACACACCAGATTCGAAGCATGTCAATCGAGAGGTTGTCTCGGTCCTGAGTGCTCCGCCAGCAGAGCACGTGTCCAATGTAGGGCCATCGAGAAGGAGCAATGGACTATGAGCCAAATCGTCGCAGACGCAAGTCTCCGGCGTAAAGATGCCGGCTCGTCCGTTGACAATCGTCTTCTGCTCCATGGACGAGGGAAGGAGACGATGGGGCTAGAGCTTTCGCTTTGTTGTCGTCGAAATTCGTTTAGATGGGCGGCAGGTACTTTCGCGAACGATGAGTTCTGACGGCACTTTGTAACGTGAACCGCGGCGGTCAACGTTATCTTTGATGTGTTCAAGGGCGCGGAGGCAGGCTTCAGCCATACGGCGTCGTGGAATGCGGATCGTGGTTAGGGGTGGTTGCAGGACGTCACAAAGTAGGACGTCATCGAAACCGATCACAGAGATTTTCTCGGGTACGTTGATTCCTGCTTTATGGAAGGCTCGGATAGCTCCGAAGGCCGTCAGGTCGTTGGCGGTGAGAATGGCTGTGGGCTGCGGATATTCTTTAAGAAGTGAGAAGGCGGCAGATTCTCCCCCGGCAAGCCGATAATCTCCGGCGCGCAGAAGCTGTGGGAATAGACGTAGCCCGACGTTCTGCAGAGCATGCTTGAACGCGTCAAGCCGGATCTGCGACGTACGCAAGCCCTCGATGCCGCCAATGAATCCGATCCGCGTGTGGCCCAGCTTGGCCAGATGGCCGATCGCCATACCCATACCTTCTTCGAAATCGATGGCGACGTCGCTGGTCCCGGTATGAACAGAGTGGCGATCCACCGTTACGATAGGCACCTTGTGCTCGAGCAATGGCTCAATCGCGCTCGTGTCAAACTCCGAGGCCATAAGCACGACGCCATCCACCCGTCTCATGAGCATGCGTCGAACGGATTGAACGAGTTTGGTCGAACTGGATTGAACGGTTGCGAGGAGGAGTTCATGTTCCGTCTCCTGAAGTAGCTCTTCGAAGTAGCCCAGAAACTCGGAATAGAAAGGGTTGTTGATGTCGGGAATAATGAGGCCGTAAGTTTTGCTGCGCCCGTACTTCAGCGTAGTAGCACTTGGATTGGGTATAAAGTTGGATTCTTCCAGCACTTTGCGCACACGTTTGGCGGTTTCCTCTGTGACAAGAGAAGAACCGTTCAGCACACGAGACACCGTTGCGCTGGAGACGCCTGCCTTCAATGCAATCGTACGCATATTCATAGGCACAACTATACTTCGCAATATCGAAAGAGGGGAGCGCCCGTCCGTTTATATCCTATCCAGTTGACGAGCACGAACGCTTGTGGCGACGGCGCGGTGAATTACCTGCTGTCGAACACGTGCAGATCCCACGCGCTTCTCCAGGGGATGGAAAAGCTACTAGCTGCAAGTGTGATGGGTAGCCAGACATAGCGCCCGTCGATGGCATCCTTTGGGTTCCATTGATCAGCGATGAAGATGAAGGCCCCGGGCTTTCCGTGGACAGCCAGCACGTAGGTGCTTTGCGCTCCGAACGTGATATTCGCGTTCGGACCGGTGCAGGGGTTTCCGAGAGGGGTCCACGGACCGGTGATTCTCTCTGCGGTCGCGGCAAAGGCTGGATTCGGGGTCCAACCCGTGGTGTGCGAGCCAATATAAAAGTATCGGCCGTTCACCTTGAAAATTGCCTCTCCCTCAAGCGCCTGATGGGCCAGTATGCGAGCAAAGTGGCCGGTAGTGTCCAGATAGTCGTCCGTCAGCTGGGAGACGTGTTGTGTCTGGTTATTTTCGGAGGTCGTTATCAGATACGCCTTTCCGTCGTCATCGGCGAACAGGGTCATGTCTCGGCTCATTTCGCCGTCGGGGCGGAAGCTGCGAACGAAGGTGAAGGGCCCCACAGGGGATCGACTTGTAGCCACTCCGGCGAGTGCGGCACTGTAGCCTTTGCCCTTCAGTTCCAGATGGAACCACATGACATACTTCCCGGTTGCCGCGTTGAACAGGACCTTCGGTCGCTCGAGGACGGACCCTTTCACAATCGGACTATTCTCGTCTTCACTCACCTTCAGAGCAATACCTTCATTCTTCCAGTGGTAAAGATCGCGCGAGGAATAGACAGAGATGCCGACGTTGGCGCGGTTGCCTCCTTCGCCACCAGTTTTGAACTCGCCGTACCAGAAGTAGGTCCCATTGCGGTATAGGAATCCGCCACCGTGCGCATTGATGGGTGTGCCGTCCGTATCCGGCCAGAGTTGGCCCGGACGAAACGGAGGCGGAGAAAGGGGCATGCTTTGTCCGGCCGCCAATGGAGCCTGCAAAGTTGCACAGATAGCGGCGAAAAGCAGGAGCATCCGGAAAGTCGAACAGGAGCTTCGTGTCATGGCGTCAGTTAGTTCCGATGGGTAGTGGTTTGGCCGAAGATCGAGATTCGTACGGTGCTGAACTTAGCATATCCATCGCCCTGCAATTCAAAGATGGTCAAGGTATTGCGGCCCGTTGAGAGCCAGGATCCAGGGGTATACAGCGAGAACTGTGGTCCAATCGACCAGAATCTCCCCAGTGGTCTGGCGTTGACGAAGGCTTCGCCCTTGCGAAAGGTTCGAGTGTCTAAGAAGGTATCAGTTGGATGCCGAACATTGAACGTTGCCTGATAAAAACACGGTCCGCTACACGGCTTTGTTTCAAAGCGGAGACCGGAAAGCCTGTCCATTGGTAATGAGAAGATTTCCCAGTGTGAAGGGGCTTGCCCGTCAAGGGTAACCGTGTCCGTAAGTCCTGCGCGTTCGCTGCGGATCACCTTCGAGAAGTTGACGCGACCAGAGTTCTCGACCAGGATGTCAAGGGTTGCAGCCTGAGACAGCGCGGGCAGATCAAGAGACGTAGTCCCGGTGCGACGGTCAAGCGTTCCAATGTACCGTTGGTCGACATACACCTGCGCGTAGTCGTGGAGACCCTTCAGATTAAGGCTGCGCGCAGGCCCTCTATCTATACCCGTGCGATAGAGCACATAGCCGTAATTCTGCCCCAGATCTTCGAACGTCAAGAGAGTCTTGGTCTCAATGGGCATCGGCAAGTTACGCCATAAAGAAGCACTTTGGACGTTGCCGGACAAACTGAACTTGCCGACGGGAAGTGGCGGTGGAAGTGGCGGCGGCGTGACACCTGTGACCTCCATGATGTCTTGCCGGAAACCGAAGAACTTTGCCCGGGGTACGCCACGCTCGTCTACCGGAGCGTCGTAGTCATAACTCGTTGTGTCAGGCTCGTAGTTTGAGCCATTCGAGTTTGCTCCATTCATCCAGCCGAAGCTTGTTCCCCCATCGAACATGTAGAGATTGACGGAATGGCCCTTCGAGATCATGGCTCGATACTCCGCAACCTCAGCCGCCGTGTCGGATTGGTAGTGCCTGGCACCCCAGTGATCAAACCAGCCGGCCCAGTATTCACCACTCATTTGAGGACCTTCTGGACGGGCGGCTTTGAGCGCGGCAAATGCCTTCTGGGCATCCCCGGCACCGAAATTTACGACAGTGGGAAGTTCAGGTACAGAGCCTTTGAGAATGTCCGCGGGAGGGTTCGAGGTGTATAGGAGAGCATCCCCCAGCCCGTTGTTGATAAGGACCTGTTTTAGACCTTCAAGGTAGGCCCGGTCGTCACCGAAGGAGCCGTATTCGTTCTCGAGTTGAATCGCAAGAATGGGACCGCCGTTGTGAAGCATCAGAGGCCGTATCTCCTGAGAGAGGCGCTCAAGCCAGTTGCGCACCGCTGACGTGTAGGCAGGGTCGTTCGAGCGTAGTACGAGCGAGCGATCCTTGAGAAGCCAGGAGGGGTATCCGCCCAGATCCCATTCGCCACAGACATAGGGGCCAGGACGAAGTATGACGTGGAGCCCTTCTTGTTGTGCTTCGCGAATGTACTCCGCAATATCGTTTTGACCCGAAAAATCATACTTGCCCGGCTGTGGCTCGTGAACATCCCAGAAAACATAGGTCGTGATCGTGTTCAATCCCATGGCCCGGGCTAGCTGGAAGCGATGCCTCCAGTAAGCACGTGGGATGCGCGTGTAGTGCATCTCACCAGCGAGGATCTGGTAAGGCTTGCCGTCCAGAAGGAACTGCGTTCCGGAAGCAGTGAAGGTATGGCTGATGTTAGGACGGCTGTCTGCTCCAGGCAGGCGAATTCCGGCGGTCTGTGTGTATCCGCGGTTGGAAGAAACGAGTCCGGCCAGAAGGATCGAGAAGAAAAGGAACCGCGTCATGATGAGGGAGGAAAAAATTGGAGCTTTCTCCTTCTGAATGTATACGGATTCAAAAACGAAAAGTCAATGATCTACCGGCTCGCCGTCTAACGCCAGAGAATGTTCAAGCCAAGGCAGCAAAGTAAAAGGGCGGTCGAGAGCACAAGCACCGGTAGATCGCGCCGTTCCAGGCGGAAAGGAGGGTGGCGAAGATCGATACATGCAGGATCGCCGACGGAGGCGTCCTGTCCGCAGGAGAGCAGAAGCGAGGTGATCATCGTCGTTGTAAAGGAGTACCCGGCGGCATGGAAGTTGCTGCTCATGACCGAACCATAGTGCACCCATCCCGCGGCCTGGACGAGAAGATGGCAGACGCCAGCGGTAATGCCTGAGAGAAATCCGATGATTGCAGTGCGGGATTTGACCCGAGTGGTCGTCATCCCAAGGAGGAATACTGCCCAGAACGGCGACCCGAAAAGAGCAAACAGGAGCTGCACGTTCTCCATGAGATTGCTGAATAAGAAAGTGGTGTAGGACACGAGGCAACTCAACGTGGCAGACGCCACGATCGCCATGCGGGCGACACGCATATAGTGAGCTTCGGTATCGTGCGCGTTAATGTGAGAACGGTAGATATCCTCCGTCCACAGCGCTGCGACAGCGGAAATATTTGCAGCCAGGCCTGACATGAGGCTTGCCACGAGAGCGGTAAGGCCGAGCCCGAGCAGTATCGGCCCGTAACTCAACTCCATCAACAACGGCAACGCCTGATCATGGTGGTGGGCGAGTGCCAGAGGGGGGACCAGTCGCATGGCCGCGATTCCTGGGACGACGACGAGGAAAGAAAACGCAAGTTTGCCGAAACCCGCAAGGAGCGGAACAGCGCGGGCTTCAGCTTCAGTACGCACCGCGAACGCTCGTTGCATCAAAACGAAGTCGGTACACCAGTAACCGAAACTTAGGACCACCCCCAGCCCCAGGCTGATTCCAGCCACGTCGAAGGGGGCGCTACGGCTGGCCAGGGGAAGTGCGGTCCAAAGGCGAGAAGTAGCATCAGGGCTCTGCAGGTGGATCTGCCAGGCCGTGTGGAAGCAACGCCATGCCAGGGGCGCAAGACCCAGAACCATGATGAGGAGTTGAAAAACTTCGTTATAGATTGTGGCGCGTAGCCCCCCAAGGAGCACATAAATTAAAACCACCACTGCAGAGAGTACGACCCCAGCCAGAAAGCGGACTCCAGAGACGACGATCAGCACCTGAGCCATCGCATACAGGCTGATTCCAGCGAGGAAAAACGCTGTCAACGCGCTGATGCAGGCGTTGAACAGACGCATGCCCGGGCCGTACCGCACTTCGAGATATTCCGGAACGCTGCGCACGGAGTTGCGACGGTAGAGCGGCATCATGAATAAAGCCAGAAAGACCATGGCGGGGATAGCGCCGATCCAGTAGAAGTGAAAGGCTTGGACTCCATACTGCGAGGCCATCGCGCTGAGGCCGACAATCTCCAGAGCACCGCAGTTTGCGGCGAGATATGCGGTTGCGATGACAAGCACTGGCAGTGATCGTGTGGCGTTGAGATAGGAGTTCGCAGTTGACTCGCGCCTCCGCGACAACCACCCGATGGATATGGTGATCATGAAGTAGACCGGCAGAATGAGAATGCCGATTAAATTGCGTTTTGTCATTGAGTTGTTGCCGCTGAAGATCGCGCAGACCGAGTTGAGAGAAAGAAGGTTCGAGGTCATTTCATACCGTGGCGACACCTAAGCGTATCGCGAGATGCTAGACGCCGCGATATGAAAACCTGCCGACTGACCTGCTGAATCTCAAGAGGGAGGATTTTTCTTTAGCCCGCACGTTGCGAACCCCAGTTTTGTATTCGAAACATTTCCTCCTTGACACGGTTGTAAGTGCGTGGGTAGGATTAGCCCGTTCCAATGCTTACCCTCTAATGCACACGTATACAGTCGCATTCCGAATGTGAAATTTCGTGTGCGAGATTGAAAGGATTCGCCCATGCATACCATGTTTAAATTGGCCAACCGCAGATTCGCCCGCCTTGGTCTTCTCGCTGCATTGATAGTGGTTGCAGCGCCGGCCTTCGCGCAGCGGTACCTGGGCGCGATTGACGGTGAGGTTACGGACCCCAGCGACGCCAGAATTCCGGGCGCCGTGGTTACCGTCCAGGAAGGTGCTACTCATTACAAGTCCACTGCGACGGCCGACGCAGCCGGTGAGTACAGCTTTCCATCCCTGAATCCCGGCACCTACTCGGTGACCCTGACCGCACCAGGATTTAAAACCGAAACCAAGCAAGGCGTCGTCCTGACAGCCGGCCAGATGCAGAAGGTCGACTTTCATCTGAGCGCTGGGGCGACCACAGAAACGGTTACTGTACTGGCGGACAATCCGTTGATCGACACTGGTTCCGCGAATATTGCTACAACCCTTAACCAGCAGGAAGTAACCGACCTGCCCAATATCGGACGCAACCCCTACGTCATGTCGACTCTCGCCGCCGGCATACAGGGAGGCGCTTACTTTCAGGGAGACGCCAACGCGTTCAACAATCCATTCAGTGGTGCCGCCGTCTTCATCCTCAGCGATGGCAATGGAGGTCACAACCGTCTGACGCTGAACGGTATCCCGAATGACGCAGCCGAGCGGCTGTCCGGCGCTACGTACACCAACTTCGTTCCCTCTCCCGAAGCGGTGCAGGAAGTCAAAACCCAGACGTCGATCTTTGATGCGCAGGTTGGCCACGGTAACGGCACGGTAACTAATGTTGTCGTTCGGTCCGGCACCAATACGCTGCACGGCGCCGCGTACTACGTGTTCCAGAACACCTACCTGAATTCGAGATATTCCCAGCAGCGGTTGCTCGGGCAGTCACGCAATAATGATCAACTCAGCCAGACCGGCTTTGTGCTGGATGGTCCTGTTTACATCCCCAAGCTATATAACGGCCGCAACAAAACCTTTTTCATGGTGGCGTTTGAGCGGTATGCTGCACACCAGGCCGTCAACTACTCTTCCCGCGTTCCGACCCAGACCGAACGCACTGGCGACTTCTCCGACCTTTGTAGCACCTTCGATGCTAACGGCCTTTGCACCTCGGGCGTACAGCTTTATGATCCCCAGTCTCCAATTGACGCGAACGGGAACCGCACCGCCTACTTCGCGAACAACCTTATTCCTGCCAATAGCGTTACGAAGACCGGACAAGCACTCCTGAGCTACTTCCCCCTGCCGAACGTTCCCGGCGCTTCGGCAACTGGCGGAACCAACTATGTTGCGAGCCAGACATCGTATGCGAGCACCTATCCGTCGTTCATCGTGCGCTTTGACCAGACGATCGGCGCGAAGAACAAGATGAACGTGATTCTATTCCGCTCCGGGCTCACCCAGCAGGGCCCCCACGAAGGCTTTCCAAAAGAGATCGGTCCCGGCGACTGCGGCATCTGCTATTACCACGTGTATCGCAACAATCGTGGTGGCAGCCTCGACGATGTGCAGCAGTTCTCCAGCTCGATGGTGTTGGACTCTCGCTTGGGCGTTCTCTATCACCCGTTCGGCCTGGTGTATCCGGACAACACGAACTTCGACTTGTCCAGTATTGGAATCTCCAGCAACGGTCTGCAGTATGCGTCGTTTCCCGGTGTGAACCCTTCCGGCTATGCGCAACTTCCTGCAGCGTCCCGTGGTCAGGTCAGCACCAACATGACGGCGGCTCTTGAAGAAGTGCTGACAAAGACCATCCGGACACACAGCATCCGCTTTGGCTTCGAAGGCAATCTGGTGCGCTACGACGTCCAGAACCCGCAGAGCGGCTTTGGCGCATTCAACTTCGACAATCGCTTTACGCAGCAGAACTATCAGACTGGAAGCCCGAACTCAGGTAACGCAGTCGCGTCACTGTTGCTGGGAGCCTTCAGTTCGGTTTCGTACGATATCACCCCGGCGTACGCGCTACAGCAGATTTACATGGCACCGTTTGTGCAAGACGATTGGCGCGTAACACCGCGACTGACCGTGAACCTGGGAGCCCGGTGGGACTACGAGTCGCCGTTCACGGAACGACACAACATGCAAGTGGCCGGCTTCTGCACCACATGCAATAACCCACTTCAGGACTCCGTCTCGGGCATCACATTGAAGGGTGGTCTGCTTTACACCAGCAGCAGCAATCGCTTCCCCTATCCGCGCGACCTCAATAACTGGCAGCCGCGTCTGGGTCTGGCGTATCAGGCGTTCCAGCACACCGTGGTGCGCGCCGGCTTCGGGATCATTTACTTCAATACACTCGAAAGCCCGGTTGGTACCGGTTTTGAGCAGAGCACCAGCTACAACAACTATCTGACCAACACGCCGCTGAACTCTACCAGCAACCCCTTCCCGAACGGCGTGTTGAAGCCTACCGGAAGCTCGCTCGGCTTGGCTTCGGCGGTGGGACAGAACGTAAGCTTTTACGATCCGAACCACGTGCAACCCAAGAGCACACAGTACACCGTGAGCGTGCAACAGGCGTTTGGCGGCGGTTTCGCAACACAGATCGCTTACGTTGGACAGCGCCCTTCAAG
Source organism: Acidobacteriota bacterium (assembly GCA_021805025.1). Classification (GTDB taxonomy): domain Bacteria; phylum Acidobacteriota; class Terriglobia; order Terriglobales; family Acidobacteriaceae; genus Telmatobacter. The sequence continues at coordinate 2,548 of JAJZGF010000086.1, read as the reverse complement.
CCTCGAAGTCAACCACAATATCGACATTGTACCTGCGCAGTACTGGAATCAGGGTGGCGTTGGGGCGAACTACCTAAACGCCGCTGTGTCAAATCCGATGGCCGGTCAGCTTCCTCAGAGCGGCAACCTGAATGGCCCCACCATCAACCGCTTCCGTCTCCTGGTCCCTTTTCCCGAGTTCCTTTCGGTCACCGAACTGGGCTCCTCGATCGGCGTTGCCCCGTACAACGCTCTGCAGATCCAGTTGTCTCGCCCAATGCGCCATCACCTAAGCTTCCAGGCAAACTTCACCTGGGACAAGACGATGCTGCACACGTTCTATTACGACGACTATCACGCAGCGATCGGGCAGCTTGCTTCGCAACAGGACAGCAACCCGACGATATTTGGCAACATCTTCGGCACAGTGGAACTGCCGAACCTTTTGTCTCGTCCTGCGTGGGAGCGGCTAGCCCTGGGCGGGTGGCAGGTCAACACCGTGGCCCGGTTCACCAACGGTCCTCTGGTAGGTGCTCCGGGCGGATACAACATCATCGGCAACTATCATCAGCCGCGGCAGACGTACGCCCGGGAGTTCAGCACCTGCTATGAGACAGCCAAGCTGAACAGCTCTACGGGGGCAGTGATCTACACGACGCAGCCAACTCAGATTGGTGCCAACGGTGTTCCGGTGCATCAGGGCTGCGATGCTCAATCGCCAAACCTGGCGTTCCGTCAGCTACTGCCGTATGAATCGCTAAATCAGCCAGGCGTGCTCAATGTGCGCGAGCCGCTTAAGCCCCTCATGGACCTTTCGGTGTTCAAGCAATTCATCGTGCGGGAAGGGATGAGCCTCGAGATCCGCGGCGAGTTCTTCAACGTGATGAATACGCCCAATTATGGCGGTCCGAACACCAGCCTCGGAGCAGCGAATGCAGGATCCGTGCTCTCGTATTCAAGCACATACTCGCAGGGTTATTTCAACCAGGCCAATGATCCGCGCATCGGACAGTTGACTGCCCGGCTCAACTTCTAACTGTCGCTCCCTCAAGCGGATCCTCCAGTGAGGGTCCGCTTTTTCTTGCCCGTTAGCTCTCGATTTCCCCGTGCATCCTTTTGCCCACTACCGGATACGGAGAAACAAACATCTCCTCCTGCTTATCCTTCAGGCGGTACCGTAAGACCCAACTCTTTGAACTATTGGGGTTATCGCAAGGGATAGACCCCGGCCCTCGGAAACCGTATTGGACTGCATGGTAAAGGGCGTGAACTCATACCTAATGTAGAAGTCTCTGGTGCCTTCTCTTGCGAGATGCCTCACTCGCACCAACATATCACCTTGAAGCTATATCACTGTGGAGTGATAGCCTGTACGGCTTGAGCAGTAGAAGTCAGCAACGAATTTGTACAGCGGTACGACACGCTTGACGAAGAGGGGGAGCGTGAGCGTCGACACTTCCGTCGACATGCTCGTGGAATAGGGGCCAATGCTCGGATGCCCCGACGTTGATGCGCTCAAGGGTTCACGCTATCCCAACATGAAAGATCTGCGCGTACAGCACCAAGGGCCACCGTTTCGAATTCTCTTTGCTATCGATCCACGTCGATGCGCCTACCTCATTCTTGGCGGCGATCAGACCGGTGATGACAAGTGGTACGACACGGCAGTCCGCCGCGCAGAAGCGATCTACACATTCCATCTCGCCGAGATTTGAGGATGACCATGACGAACAAGTGGAACGACGTTCGCAGAAAGCACGCGCCTGAAGTGGAGGAGCGCATTCGAGCAAAGGTGAAGGAGAAAGCCGAGGGCATGACCCTTCATCAGCTTCGGGAAGCCCGGCAGTTGATGCAAGTGAATCCAGCTCCGGTTCTCAACATCAACCACGGCGCAGTCTCGACAAAGGAGAAGCGCATGGATAGGTACGTCTAGACGCTTCGCAACTTCATCAAGGCGATGGGAGACAAACTGAGAATTACGGCCGAGTTTCCCAGGGGCGCTATTCAGATCGAGCAGTTTGAGAACGTGGCGCAAGATTAGCTGAACCCCGTCAATGTCCGGGCATAAACAGCTTGCCGCTTGCATTGGCGGCAGGCGTCGATGCGTTACACCAAATGGTGTAACGCGAAGTTGTGTAATGGATGGTCTTGTTGCTTATCAAAAATCTGGGGATGATGTGTAGGTGATTGTTCCCGCCAGCCATGGACGGGCGGGGCAAACGATCGATGGACAAGACCTGTACCAGGGGCCACTGCTGATGCGCCAGTTGAGCTCGGGCTCGCGCAGTGGTCGGTGCACCATCAGCATGCGCTGCATCCGCTCGGCATTGCACGAGTCAAGGGGTTCACGCTGGCAAGAATGCTTTCGCCCGCGTATCCCCCCGGCCCGGAGCCGCGCGGAAACGACGAAGCTTTTCGCCGCTCCATCCTCAACCACTTCCGCTGACCGAACCCAAACGGACGAGCCCCAGCCCATAGCTTTTCGTTATAGGCCATTCCTACTTCTAATTGGACTCCGTCGCTGTGACAGGTGACGATCATTGCACTGGATTGCATCCGCGCCCAGGCA
>JAJZGF010000085.1 GCA_021805025.1 Acidobacteriota bacterium | reverse complement strand
GCCTTGCTCGACCGCTATATAGAGCAGGAACTTTCGGAGCGCTACTCAACCTGGAAATCACATCTGTCGAATATCCGGGTTCACATTCGACCGCATTGGGGAGAATACCCCGTAGATAAGCTGAAACCGATGGCGATGGAACAGTGGCTGCACGATCTGTCACTGGCCCCAAAGTCAAAGACTCATATACGGGGAATCATGCACCTGGTCTTCAAGTGTGCGGAGCGGTGGGGCATTATCGAACTTGGCAAGAATCCCGTCTCTCTGGTGCGCGTGAAGAATGGAAGTAAGCGCCTGAAACGGCCACGGGTTCTCACTGTGGACGAGTTTTTTGAACTGCTCAAGCATCTGGGCGAACCATACCGCACGATGGTTTTGGTCGCGCAGTGTCTGGGGCCTCGGGTCAGCGAGATTCTGGGTCTGCAATGGGGCGACTTCAATTTCGAGAATCGCTCGGTGCTGGTTCAGAGAAGCGTGGTAGGCGGAAGGGTGGACGACGTGAAGACGGAATATTCAAGAGACGATGTTCCGCTTGATCCTCGTCTGGCGGAGGTGCTGTTGCAATGGCACTCAGCCTCAATCTTCCAGCGAGACGAGGATTGGCTCTTTGCCAATCCGGTCACAGGGAAGCCGTACTACCAGGAGAGCTTGCAGAAGTCGCAGATCAAACGAGCTGCGAAGCTCGCCGGGTTGGGAGAGGAGATCGGGTGGCACACATTCCGCCATACCTATCGCTCCTGGCTCGATGAGACTGGTGCTCCAATGAAGGTGCAACAGGAACTGATGCGTCACGCCTCGATCCAGACGACGATGAACGTCTACGGGCGGGCCATGACGGAAACCAAACGCCGTGCAAACAGTCAGGTCGTAGGACTGGTATTCGGCCCCACCCCGCAGGATTCACCCGCCGAAGTGGTGGCTGCGGTTGCATAGCAAATAGCAGTCTGTTCCTCATGGGGGATAACGGGGACTTATCGAAAGCAACCAGAATCTGTAAGTTATTGATTATTTTGGTTGCGGGGGCTGGATTTGAACCAGCGACCTTTGGGTTATGAGCCCAACGAGCTACCGGGCTGCTCCACCCCGCAGATTCAGTCTATCAACCATATCGGAAGGGGTCAATGACTTGCCGCCCGCGCTCTTGTGAGCATCTCGCGTTAATGGGATGAGTCAGGTTCATCGCCGGCCTGCTCGTCGGCCAGCTTCTCCAACTGGTTGCGCCAGTCCAACCCTTGCACAAAGGCGCGCGACTCCCGCCACCCCGGCTCCACGATCACATGCAGCTCCAGATATACGCGCGTTCCCAACAGCGACTCAATCTGCCTCCGCGCCCCGGTGCCAATTTCCTTCAGCTTGGCCCCACCCTTCCCAATCAGAATCGCCTTCTGTCCATCGCGCTCGCAGTAAATGGCGGCAGAGATGCGCGTAAGCGGCAATCGCGCGGGGGCCTGGCCTTTCTTGCGCGGTGGCGCGGGCGGCTCGGCCTCTTCATACTGCTCAATCACCACCGCCGCCGCGTACGGAACCTCCTCGCCCGTTTCCACCAGAATCCGCTCGCGAATCAGCTCCGCCACCATGAAGCGTTGTGGCTGGTCTGTGTACTGGTCCTTGGGAAAATAGCGCTCGCCTGTCGGCAGCTTTTCCACTATCCTGCGCACCAGCACGTCAAGCCCGTCGCGCTTCCGCGCGCTCACAGGAATCACCTCGGCAAAATTGTATTGCTGTGTCAGCGATTCAATCAGCGGCAGCAGTGTGTCTTTGCCCACCAGGTCGATCTTGGTCAGCACCAGAAAAACCGGGCAGTCTATCCCGCGAATCAGGCTGAAGAGAAACTCGTCTTCACTGGCCCAGACATTGCGCGCAGTCCGGCCCACGGCAAGCTCCTGTTCGCCCGCCGCCCCCACGCTCGCCGCTTCAAGCTGCACGCGCCGTGTCGCATCCATCAGCACCAGCACCACATCGCGGGTCTCCAGCGCCTCCTGTACCTCCTGCAACATGCGCCGGTCCAGTTGCGAGGCCGGCTTATGGACGCCGGGCGTATCCACAAAGACGATCTGCGCCGCCGGGTGCACCCCCTTGCGCCCGGCAACCTCCACCACGCCCGCGATGCGGTTCCGCGTCGTCTGCGGTTTGGCGGTCACAATGGCCACCTTCTCGCCTGTCAGCGCATTCAGAAGCGTGCTTTTGCCGGCATTCGGCCGGCCCAGAATAGCTACAAATCCAGATCGCAAAGTGGGTTCATTCTCCTCACTCTCTATTATGGGGGATTGGCCGCAATCAAGTTGCTATCATGGCCCATGATTCCTGAAGGCCGCACAGCCCGACTGCTGCTTCGCCCGCTTGAACTCGCGGATGCAGCGCAGATGCAGGAGCTTTTCCCTCATTGGGAAATCGTGCGCTATCTCCTCAACCGTGTTCCATGGCCCTACCCGCCCGATGGCGCCCTGCAATACTGCCGCGACGTCGCATTGCCCCAGATCCAGCGCGGTGAAGCATGGCACTGGAGCATACGGCTCGCAGAACAACCCGGGCAACTCATCGGCGTCATCGGCCTCGTCAAAGGCCACAGCGACAATCGCGGCTTCTGGCTCGGCCTGCCCTGGCAAGGCAAGGGATATATGACCGAGGCCAGCGCCTGGGCCAACGACTTCTGGTTCGAGAGGCTCGGCTTCGCGGTTCTGCGCGTGCCCAAGGCCGCCGCCAATCTCGCCTCCCGCCGCATCTCTCTCAAGCATGGCATGCGCCTCATCGGCACTGAGATGCGCGATTACGTCGGCGGGCAGTCCCTCGCGGAGATATGGGAGTTACTGCGGAGGAGTGGCGCGCCCAGCGCCCCCGCCAACCCTGAGCGCCGCACGAAGCCGGGCGTCCTTCAGCGTCGGTCAGCCTTGCAGAGCAGAACCGCCGCCGTAGACTGAGAGGATGAAAGGCCTGGCTGAAAAAACCATCCTTGGATTCGCGCAACTCCTCATTGGTTTGGGAGTCTTGCTGTTTGCCCCCGCGTGGAGCTTCGATTTCTGGCAGGCCTGGACTTACTTGCTTATCTTTATCACGGCATCCGCGCTGATTACCGCATATCTATGGGCGAAAAATCCTCAGTTGCTCGAGCGCCGCGTGAACGCGGGGCCCGGAGCGGAGAAGGACAAAAGCCAAAAGCTGATACAGGCATTCGCATCCTTTGTATTCATGGGCCTGCTGATTCTCTCATCGCTTGACCATCGCTTCCTCTGGTCCCATATTCCACGTTCTGGAGTGATTGCCGGGGATGCTCTGGTGGCGCTCGGCTTCCTCGCCGTTTTCCTTGTGTTCAAACAGAATTCCTTTGCTGCCGGAACCATTGCGGTAGCCGCCGGGCAGCAGGTCATTGCGACAGGGCCCTATGCGATCGTCCGCCATCCGATGTACTCGGGCGCACTCGTTATGCTTTTCGGTACGCCCCTCGCGCTCGGATCGTGGTGGGGAACCCTCATGCTCATTCCGATGACCGTCGTCATTGCGGTGCGGCTTCTCTACGAAGAGAAGTTCCTGCAACAGCGTTTGCCCGGTTATACGGAATATTGCCGTAGGGTACGGTTTCGTCTGGCGCCGTTCATCTGGTAGCGATGATCTTGGCAGTCTTCCACCAGACTCCGCAGGCTCATGCACCGCTTAATCCTGATGAACGCGTTGCCTCGTTCTCTCGCATCGGCGGAAAAACTCTCAGCCGGTCCACGCGCCGGTCGGTCGACGCCACAATCTCCGTGCGCAGCCCGCCCGGCTGCAGCACCACCACCTCGCCCGCATGTGGAATGCGCCCCTCGATCTCGCTCACCAGCCCACCCAGCGTCGTCGCCTCATGGTCTGCGCCGAGATCGATTGACTCCCCGAACAGATCCGCAAGATGATCCACCGGAAAGCGCCCTGGCACCAGCCACTTGCCGCCCGGCTCGCGCTGCGGATCTTCAACCGGGGCCTCCGTCTCGTGTTCATCGCGAATATCGCCGACAATCTCCTCCAGCAGGTCCTCGATCGTCACCAATCCCGCTACGCCCCCGTACTCATCAATCACAATCCGCATGTGCTGCTTTTCGCGCTGCATCTCCCGCAGAAGCTCATAGCCGCGCTTGGTCTCCGGCACAAAAGCCGCTTCCCGCAAAATCTCGGCTACTGTGCGCGTGCGCGCCTCCGCATCGGAAATCTGCAGCAGGTCATGCGCAAACGCAATCCCCGTGACATGGTCCAGCGTTCCGCGGTACACCGGCACACGCGAAAAGTTGTGCTCTTTCAGCATCTCTAGAAACGCTTCCAGCGTCGTCGAATCCGGCACCGCAAAGATGCGCGGCCGCGGCGTCATCACCTCGCGCACCAGCTTGTCACCAAACTCTACCGCCGAGCGCACCAGCTCGCGGTCCGTCTCCTCCAGAATCCCTTCTTCCTGCCCGGCTTCCAGCAGCGCCTCCACATTGCCCGCAGCCTCTTCGCCGGGATCAGCCGGCTTCTCCCCCAACGATGCAACCGAGTGGAAGAAGCGCACAAACACCGTAATCGGCGTCATCAGCCACAGCAGCAGCCGGACCGGCCACACCAGCCGCGCCGCCCAGCGCCCGCGCGTGTGGTTGAACAGCAGCGACGGCAGAATCTGGTTGCAAACCACAACCACCAGGAGCACGCCCACCACCGCCTGTGTCACCTCATCCCACGTGGGCCGCGCCGCCTGGGGCGCACGGTCAAATACCGCCGCGCCAAACTCCAGCGCAATCCCGCCCAGCGCCAGCTGCTGCAGCACCGCCGCGGAGATGGCCGCATGATCGCGGCTCAAACCCAGCAGCGGCTCCACCTTCTCTTCCCACGCGTCCAGATTGTCCTGCACTTCGTGCGAAAGAATCTTGCCGAACTCCGCATACACGCGGTTGATGTACGACGCCAGCACGCACACCAGCGCCAGCGCCGCCACCAGGGCAATGCCCAGCCCACTCATCGCCGCCCGCCCCGAGGCGCAGATTGCCCAGTCTTCTTCGCCGGCTTGGCGCCGGAATCTTCCACGCGCTCAATCAGCCCCAGCGGCAGGCGCAGCCTCGCGCGTAGCGCGCGTTCACGCTTTGCCATCTGCCCCTCGTCCGTCTCGTGGTCATAGCCGGCCAGGTGCAGCAGCCCATGCAATATCAGAACCTTCAGTTCCACGCTGAGGGAGTGGCCGCACGCAGTGCCCTGGCGCAGCGCGGTTTGCACGCTGATGGCCACGTCGCCCGCCTCATTGCCCGCCATCGCCGCCGCTGGAAACGACAACACATCGGTGGCCTTGTTCTTTCCCCGAAACTGCCGGTTCAGCCGGCGAATCGAAGCGTCGGTCGTCAGCAGCACCGTCACATCTCCGCGCAGCCGCACTGCGGCCTGCGCCGCGTTCAAAAAACGCGCCAGCGTCCGTGCGGATGGAATGCGATGACTGCGGGAGGTTGCACGGGAGCCTGACGCGCTCATGCGCTGCGCCACTCGTGCATACGGCGCGGCGTCGGGCTCCAGGTCTGGATCGAGAAGGATCATCGTGCGCGGGGGCCGCAGCGTGCGCGGCCCCGCTTTACTTTCATTCTACGCGAGTGAGCGATTTATTGCGGCTTGGCAGGCAGTTGCGCCTGCGCCTGTGTCCGTCCTTCGTGTCCCGGCGGCTGCACCGCGATGCTTTGGCCCATCTCCAGCGGCAGCTCCTGCTGCTGCGGCTTCGCGCTCTCATACGCCCGCACAATCCGCTGCACCAGCGCATGACGCACCACATCCGAGTCCTCGAAGTGGCAGAAGTGAATCCCTTCTACCCCATCCAGAATATTGATCGCATCCAGCAGCCCCGACTTCCGCGGATTCGGCAGATCGATCTGCGTAATGTCACCCGTAATCACCGCCTTGGAGTTGTTTCCCATGCGGGTCAGAAACATCTTCATCTGCTCGACCGTCGTGTTCTGAGCCTCGTCCATGATGATGAACGCGTCATTCAGCGTGCGCCCGCGCATAAACGCCAGCGGCGCCACTTCAATCACGTTCTTCTCCAGCATCTTGTCCACGCGCTCCGGCTCCAGCAGGTCATACAGCGCGTCATAGAGCGGACGCAGATACGGGTCCACCTTCTCCTGCAGTGTCCCCGGCAAAAAGCCCAGCCGCTCGCCCGCTTCCACCGCCGGCCGCACCAGCACAATCCGGCTGATCTTCTTCGCGTTCATCGCCGCCACGGCCATCGCCACCGCCAGGTACGTTTTCCCCGTGCCCGCCGGTCCCACCCCAAACACCATATCGTTCTGCTCGATGGCTTCCACATACCTGCGCTGATTCACGCTGCGCGGCTGCACCGTCCGCTTCACCCCCGCAGACCGCTGCTTGCCCGCATCCGCCACCGCGCGCAACGTCGTCGCCGGATCCGCCACAACCAGCCGCAACATCCCGTTCAGCTCGCCGTTGTGCGGATGTATCCCCTGCCGCCGAAGCGCCTCAAAGTCCTGAAAGATTCGCTGCACGCACATTACGGCAGCCTCCGGACCTTCCACATGCACGGCGTCGGAGCGAAGATCAATCCGTACACCGAGCGAGTCTTCCATCAACCTCACGTTTTCGTCGCGGGTCCCAAACAGGGGCTCAAGGTTCGGCGTGATCTCCAGAGTAGCTTTCAGAGTGCCTCCATGGCTGCCTCAAAGGCAGACTGCGGTTGAATGTTAGATGTCTTGGAGAGGAGAATCGGCGGGTCCAGTGCAGGATTTTGCGCCAACCGCAAGCCGGTCAGGATCTTACCCTGGCGGGTCTCAGACAGCGTCGGATTGGAGAAGGCGACCAAATCCTTTATCTGGGGAGAGAGTAGCGCCGACCGGTCGTGACGTCAATCCCACCCGCATAAAGATTCATCGGAAGATTCACTCTTTGGGCACCATCCGCCATCCTCTCCGGTCCGGCAGCCCCACGCCGCCCTCATCCCATGTCTGCTGCCAAATCCCTCGCTGCGCTGGCTTTCAACGCCGCTTCAGAGCTTCCAGTTCCTCCAGCGTCCGCGGCCAGTCTGCTCCCAGCAGGCGCGACAACCCACGATCCGCCAGCACTTTGCCGCCTGTCTGGCAGCGCGCGCAATAGTTCGTCTCGTTGTCCGCATAGCGAATCCGCTGCACCGGCTCACCGCACCGCGGGCACGGCTGCCCGTACTTCCCATGCACCGCAAACTCCGGCCGGAACGCCGTCACATGCTCCGGAAAGGTCTGCGCAGCCTGGGAGCGCAGCCGTTCGGTCCACTCGCCCAATACTCCGCGCGCTGCAGCAAACAGCCGCCCCCACTCCGCATCCTTCAGCTTCTGCGTCTGCGCCAACGGAGAGAGCCGCGCCGCGTGCAGAATCTCATCCGAGTACGCGTTCCCCACGCCGCTCACCGTGCGCGGGTCCGTCAGCGCCCGCTTCAGCGTGTGATTCTCCGCGCTCAGCGCCCTTTGAAACCCCTCTGGATCCGTTTCGAAAATCTGCACCCCGCCGGGGTCCATCGCCGCCAGCCCATCCTCGCCGCGCACCACATGCAGGCTCGCCCGATGCTTCGATCCCGCCTCCGTCAGCGTCAGCGTGCCGCTCGCAAACTCAAACGCCACCAGCGCACTCCGCCCCGGCGGTTTCGCGCCCGCGTCCTTCCAGTGCAGCCGCCCCGCAATCATCAGATGCAGCACCAGCCAGATCCTGGCTTCGACACCAATCGCAATCCGCTTGCCCACCCGCCGCAGCGACCCCACCGTCCTGCCCTCGGCTGCGCTCAACGGAGGCTCCACCGTCCGCAAAAGAAACACGCTCCCCAGCCGCACATGCGCGAGCCTCTGCCCCAGCACGCGCGCCTCCAGCGCCGCAATGTACGCGGAAATATCAGGCAGTTCCGGCATGGCTCAAGAGTGCCGCAGCACACCCGATTTCGCAAGCTTGCAGCGACCTCGGTGCGACTTTGTCCGCATCGATGGAAAGAAGATTGAGTGCAGCCCTACAGGATGCATTGGATATCTCGGCATCTGAACGATTCGGGGTGCCCCATGTATGACGAGCGCGAAGCGGACGGCATGGATGGGAAACCAAAGCCCTCCACCCCACATCTCACCCCTTATCCTTTGGGTCTTGTGTTCGGCCGCTCTCTGGGCCCCCTCCAGCCGGATCAATCTCGGGTTCTGGAGTCTCGGCAGCGCTCGGGTTTCCAGGAGCTCCAACTATATCTCGGAGTGTGTAGAAATTAATAGGGAACTGCGCTGAGGGCGGAAGGGAACCATACTGTTGGCCCATGCTATCCGAAGCGATAATAGGTATAGAGTTGTCCTCCGATATTTGAGGAACCGCGGAACGAGTCGTAGGAAGCCCATCTGCTTGCTTCCTGCTGACGTTCCAGTTGATGCGCTTCCGATAAATGCTGCCTCATCTTAACTTCTTCGATTGATTTAGCCTGTTCCCTCGCTAGTGACAAAACCTCCTGGACCATGTCTTCCAGGCCCCTCTTCGGCTGATTTGTGTTCACGCCAGCGGATATCTGGGCAAGTTGTGATTCAAGCTTTTCCCACCAGATGTCGAATGACATATTCAATTTGTTATCTGAAAGGGCCTGCGCTCCGAGCCCTTTGTTGAGAGTCCCGACAAGCTTCCTCGTGTCGTCCTTGGTTGCCTCGGTTGCCTGAAATTGAGTTAGAGGACCTATCAAATCGGAGAGAACCATCCGAAACAAGTATGTGCAAACCCTGCTAGCATCCACGGCCTTTGATAGAGCGCCTGCCTCGAAGTTCAGCCATGCTGCCTCCTGGTTGCCGGGCGTGACACAGATGACTCCTGCCTTTGTGTCTTGCAACTGTTGTGCAATCTCCGATGACCACCTAGCCCCCTTCTCGATGTCTTCTGCCGACACCCAAGGATCGATGGCTTGAATCACTTGTGGAAGCCATTCACGAAGGATTAGCGCTATCTGTCTGCTCAATGGGCCGGACCAACTAATGAATACCCTCATGTCTCGTTCTCCGGTTCTGCTCATCCCCAGACACAGATGAGCAAGATTATACGGCGGTATTTGGCGTCGATAATCACACGTCGGGAAGATTCGGGCGAGGTTTCAAGCGAACCGCGCCGCCGGGTGCCCCATGACGGGCGCGAAGCGGACGGCATGGGTGGGAAACCAAAGCGCTGCTCAAGCCGATTTACACCATCACCGCATTATCAATCAGCCGTGTCGCGCCCACCCACGCCGCCACCACAAACAGCGTGCCCGCCGTCGCCATCTCCACCGGCTCCAGCGTCGCCCACTCCACCAGCTCGGCATAATCCACGCGTACCGCAGGCTCGCTCGCCAGCGTGGCCCGCGCCGCATCCAGCAGCATCGCCGCCCGCCGCTCGCCCGCCGCCACCAGTGCCTCCACCCGCCGCACCGCCCGGCTGAGCGCCAGCGCCTGCCGCCGTTCTTCTGGACTCAAGTAAACATTCCGCGAGCTCAGCGCCAGCCCATCCGCCTCGCGCACGATCGGACACACCACCAGCTCCGTCCCAATCCGCAGGTCGCGCACCATCCGCCGCAGCACCGCCACCTGCGCCGCATCCTTCTGCCCGAAATACGCCCTGTCCGCCTCGGCAGCAAGCAGCAGCTTCGCCACCACCGTCGCCACGCCGCGAAAGTGTCCCGGCCGGGACCTGCCGTCCAGCCGATCCCCGATGCCTTCCACATCAACAAACGTCGCCGCGCCCGCCGGATACATCTCCACCACCGGCGGCGCAAAGACCACCCGCGCGCCCTCGCGCTCCGCCAGCATGCAGTCCGCCTCAAACGTGCGTGGATAGCGATCGAAATCCTCATGCGGCCCAAACTGCGTTGGATTCACGAAGATCGTCACCGCCGCATGACCGCACTGCTCCGCCGCCGCGCGAATCAGCGACGCATGCCCCGCGTGCAGCGCGCCCATCGTCGGCACCAGCCCCACCGTCTCATCCTGCATCCGGATCGCCCGCGACCATCCGCGCAGCGCATCCACCGTGTGCAGTATCTCCATCAAATCTTCCTCAGCGCGTGCACCTTCGCCGCGCGCGGTTTCGCATCCAGCGCGACCTGCGCCGGCTTCGGGAGGTGATAGCTTTCCTCATCCAACGGAAACGCGCGCCGCTCCACGTCGTCCCGGTAGTGCTCCACTGCTGTGCGTATCAGCGTGCCCGCGTCGCCATAGCGGCGCACAAACTTGGCTGGGGGCGCAAAGGTCAGGCTCAACATGTCATGGAGGACCAGGATCTGCCCATCGCAATCCGGCCCCGCGCCGATCCCGATTGTCGGAATCGCCAGCTCCGCCGTAATCGTCGCCGCCACCTCGCGCGGCACGCCTTCCAGCACCAGCGAGCCTACGCCCGCCTCGGCCAGCGCCTGCGCATCCGCGCGCAGTTGCTTCACCGTCTCTTCCGTCCGCGCCTGCACGCGGTAGCCGCCCATCTTGTGCACGCTCTGCGGCGTCAGTCCCAGGTGCCCCACCACGGGAATCTCCGCCGCCGTCAGCGCCCGCACCAGCTCCACGCGCGGCCCTTCAATCTTCACCGCCTCCGCGCCCGCCTCTTTGATAAAGCGCACCGCGTTCGCCACACCTTCGGCCACCGTGCCGTGGTAGCTGCCAAACGGCATATCCGCCACCACCAGCGCGCGCCGCACCGCCCGCCGCACTGCCCGCGTGTGGTGCAGCATCTCGTCCACCGTCACCGCAAGCGTGTTCTCATGGCCCAGCACCACCATGGCCAGCGAATCGCCCACGAGAATCACGTCGATTCCCGCCTCATCAACAAGGCGCGAGGTCGCATAGTCATACGCCGTCAATGCGCTGATCACACTGCCCTGCCGTTTCATCTCGGCCAGCGCAGGCATTGTCACTTTTGTCAGAGAGGTTCCGGTGGAAGGCGCTCCACCGCCGGGGAAGTTGGTCAAACTCATCGTAGTCTCCAGTGCCGCTCCGTTCACCCAGGATGCGACCCGAACACCTGTGAGTATACGCCCGTCTTTGCCCCGCGCGCGACCTGCAGTCACACGGTATCGCTGGTCATGATCAGCAGATTCCTGACCAGATCCCCGGCAAGCTCGTCATGGCTCGCCGGCAAGCCCGTCCGAAGATCAGTCCAAACGGCTTTGCCTTTTTTGGTCTCCGCATTGGCAGAAAGCTCAAGCGTGCGATTGAATTGCGGCGAGAGGGGGAAGTTGCACATCACCCGGTTCTGTACCGCATCAAATTGAAGCTTGAAGCCGTGACCGTCCAGCAGATAAATCACGAGCTCAGTAGCCGGATCTGTCAAATCGTCGCAAAGGACTGTTTCTCCCGCTTCCCGATTCGCTTGCGCAACAAGCCCGCGCACACTTCCGCAGAGTTCAATCCAGGAGAGCATCCCTCGCGTCGACCGGGATTCGGACCCTGAGGGCACCGGTTCTTCATACCCTGTCATGCTGGCTTCCTCGTGATGCCGAATCATCGCTTGGACCCAATGGCCACCAGGATGCAAACGTCGCGCACCAATCTGAGACTATTATTGTACGGCAGAGTTCTTCGCGAGTCTCCGTTTTTTCGCGCCAGGCAGGCAACGGCAGTCCATATTCTAAATGAAGCGACGCACCGCAGCTTGCGCCATCCCCTCCCGCCGCCGCACACTGAAGGCACACATGCTCTCGCCAACCGAAACCGGCCTCGGTACACTCACCGCCGCTGGCCTCGCCCTCGGCGGATACGCCTACGCCGCCATGTGGCCCGCATCCACCATCTTTGGCCCTACACTCCGCGCCCCGCGCCGCCCCGGCGAGCTCGCCCTCACCTTCGACGACGGCCCCAACCCAGCCTGGACGCCTCAACTCCTCGACGCCCTCGCCGCCGTCGACATCCGCGCCACGTTTTTTCTCGTTGGCCGCTACGCCCAGGTCGTCCCCGATCTCGTCCGCCGTATCCAGCAAGGCGGCCACCTCATCGGCAACCACTCCTGGTCGCACCCGAATCTCGCATTCACGGCCGCCGCCAAAGTCCGTGAAGAGCTGCGCACCACGCAGGACACGCTCGCGCAAATCACCGGCCAGCCCATTCGCTTCTTTCGTCCGCCCTTCGGCGCGCGCCGTCCCTTCGTGCTGCGCACCGCACGCTCGCTCGGCATGGAACCGGTCCTCTGGAACGCCATCACCAACGACTGGAGCGAGCCCTCCGCCGAGCACATCACCCTGCGCCTCGCCAGCCGCATCGTCCGCAATCAGCAACGCGGCTTCGCCACCAACATCGTCCTGCACGACGGCGGCCACCTCGCCCTCGGCGCCAATCGTGGCCCCAGCGTCGCCGCAGCGACTGAGCTGATCCGTCGCTATCGCTACTCCCACCGCTTCGTCACGCTCGACGGCTGGGCGTAGCTGCCTCTCCCCTGCGGCGCATCGCCACGCCTGCCCCTTGCATCAGCAGCGCCGCCGCCACGCACGCCGCTGCCAGCGCCACCCAGCCTGCCTTCTGCCTTTCCACGCCCTGGAACGCAAAGGCATGCACCGCAGTCAACCCAAACACGGCGTAGTTCCATCGCTGCAGCTTCTTCCACTGCACCGCGCCCAGTCGCCGCAGGCTCAGGTCATTCGACGTCGCCAGCAGAGCAATCACCAGCAACGTGCCCAGCAGTCCCGTGTAGTTCGCCAGCCCGAAAAGATCATGCCGCATTCCACGATGATGCTCCGCCGGCCCATACACGTAGTAGAGCCACGGCCGCCCGCGCAGATGCACGCACTGCCCCACCGCTGCATGGGCCACGCTCACAATCCCGGCCCAGATGCCTGCATCGCGCCGCAAATCCGTAGATACCGCACTTGCCCGCCGCCGAAGCAGGTTCCACGGCCCAATTGCCAATGTCAGCGCCAGCAGCGCCAACGCCGGATACGCAGTCGCAAAGCTCGCCCGGCTGATCGCATCCTTGTACGGCCGCGTCCAGTAGAGCAGCGCCACCGCAGCGCACGTCGCCGCACCCAGCGCCGCATGATGCCTCAGCATCCGGCGCGCCATCCGCCGGCTCATTCCCGCGCGCGGTTCACGCTGTTGTTCGCCATCGCTCACGGCTCAGGCCCGCAGCGCCTCGCGCGCCGCCTCGATCGTAGCCTTCACTTCAGCCCCGCCATGCGCCGTGCTCACAAAAGCCGCCTCAAACTGCGACGGTGGCAGCCACACTCCACGCTCCAGCATCGCCCGGTGGAACCGCCCGAACCGCTCCGTGTCGCTCGTCGCCGCCTCGGCATAATTCCGCACCGGCCCCGGCGTAAAGAACCACGTGCCCATTGACCCCACGCGATTCAGCGTCATCGCTACGCCGGCCTTCGCCGCCTCTGCCGCCACGCCTTCAAACACGGCCTTCGCCGTCGCCTCCAGTTGCGGATACACTGTCTCCGCGTGCTCCTGCAGATAACCTACCGTCGCAATCCCCGCCGCCATCGCCAGCGGATTTCCGCTCAGCGTGCCCGCCTGATACACCGGCCCCAGCGGTGCCAGCAGATCCATAAAACGCCGCTTCCCACCGAAGACGCCCACCGGCAGCCCGCCGCCCACAATCTTGCCCAGCGTCACCAGGTCTGCCTCGATGCCATAGCGCTCACACGCACCGCCCAGCGCCACGCGAAAACCCGTCATCACCTCATCCACAATCAGCAGCGCCCCTTCGCGTGTCGTCAGCGCGCGCAGTCCCGCCAGGTAGCCCGACGCGGGCACAATGCAGCCCGCATTCCCCACCACAGGCTCCAGAATCACCGCGGCAATCGCGCCTAGGTGCGCGGCAAAAGCAGCCTCCACCGCGCTCGCATCGTTGTAGGGCAGGGCCAGCGTCAGACCGGCAATCTCCTCCGGCACGCCCGCCGATCCCGGAATCCCAAGTGTCGCCACGCCCGAGCCAGCCTTCACCAGCAGCCCGTCGGCATGGCCGTGATAACAGCCCTCGAACTTCACCACAATCTTGCGCCCCGTCGCCGCGCGTGCCAGCCGGATCGCGGACATGGTCGCCTCGGTCCCCGAGCTCACAAAGCGCATCTTTTCGAGCGCCGGATAACACGCCGCGACGCGCTCAGCCAGGTCTGCCTCGGCAGCCGTGGACGCGCCAAAGCTCGCCGAATTCCGCGCCGCCCGCGCAATTGCCTCCACCACCGGCGGAAAGGCATGGCCCAGAATCATCGGCCCCCACGAGCCAAAGTAGTCGATATACCGGTTCCCATCGGCGTCGGTCAGCCACGCGCCGTCGGCCCGCTCCACAAACGGCGGCTCCCCGCCCACGGCGCGAAAGGCCCGCACGGGCGAATTCACGCCGCCCGGGAAATAGCGCTCCGCGCGCTCCTGCATTGCCTTCGACCGGCTGCGATTCGGTGTGTCCCCAAGTGTGTTCATCGTGGCTCCAGTATAAAGTCGCCTCACGTCCCACCCCGCTTTCTGTCGACCTCCCTGAAAAGCCGGGTGCCCCAGGTCTCGCTTTCGAGACATGGGAGCCGACGTCTTCCTCTTTGTGTATATATCTTGACACGTATATACTCTTTGGCGTATATCAAGCGTGTGGAATCTGTCTTCGAAATCATCGCGGAGTCCAACCGCCGCGCCATTCTCGGCCTCCTAGTCTCATCCCAGCAGTCCGTGGGCCAGATCGAGCGCCGCCTCCGCATGACGCAGCCCACCGTCTCCAAGCACCTGCGCGTGCTGCGCGAGGCCGGCCTCGTCGAGTCCACGGTCGATGCGCAGCGCCGTCTCTACCGCCTGAATCCCGAGCCTCTCCAGGAGGTCGATGCCTGGCTGGCTCCGTTCCGCCACTTCTGGTCTGCGCACGTCGATGCCCTCGAACGCCACCTCGACCGCATGGCCCAAATCAACCCGCCCGCAAAGAAAAAACCGAAGGCGGCAAAAGCACGCCCCGTCCCAAACCGCGCTCGTCCCAAAGGAGCAGCCCGATGAAGATCAAACTCACCACCATCGTGGTCGACGACCAAGAAAAAGCTCTGCGCTTCTATACCGAAGTGCTCGGCTTTGTAAAGAAGGCCGACTTCAGGAACGGCCCCTATCGCTGGCTCACTGTTGCTTCGCCCGAGGAGCCTGACGGCACGGAGCTGCAACTGGCTCTCAACAACAACCCCGCTGCGCAGGCCTGGCAGCAGGCCAGTTTCCAGCAAAGCCAGCCCGCGGCCATGTTCTTTACCGACGACCTGCAGGCAGAGTACGCGCAGATGCAAACGCGCGGCGCCGCCTTCACCATGCCTCCCGCGGATGTGCAGTACGCATGGATCGCCATGCTCAACGACACCTGCGGCAACATCATCCAGATTACGCAGCTCAAGCGCTGGTAAGCTGTTCACCAATCCCCGGAGTTTCGTATGGCAGAGAAGAAGTCCGCGAAGAAGTCCCCGAAGCCCGCAAAACGTGCCGCGAAGAAAGCCGACCCCGAAGCCGACCTGCTCGCGAATATCGCCGCCATGCCGCAAGCAGATCGCGTCCTCGCAGAGCGTCTCCATGCAATCATCCGGGCCAGCGCGCCCGGGCTCACGCCGCGCCTCTGGTACGGCATGCCCGCCTACGCGCGCGACGGTAAGATCCTGTGCTTCTTTCAAAGCGCGCACAGATTCAAAACGCGCTACGCAACCTTTGGCTTCATGC
>JAJZGF010000084.1 GCA_021805025.1 Acidobacteriota bacterium | reverse complement strand
CACGCTCAACGCCATCGATCTCAAAACAGGGAAATACCTCTGGAAGATTCCCCTCGGCGAATACCCCGACCTCGCCCGCCAGGGGATGACCAACACCGGCAGCGAAAACTACGGCGGACCCATCGTCACCGCCGGCGGCGTGCTCTTCATTGGAGCCACCGTCTACGACCGCCAGTTCCGCGCCTTTGACGCGTCCACAGGCCAGCTCCTCTGGCAAACCACGCTGCCCTTCGCCGGCATGGCCACGCCGTCCACGTACATGGTCAATGGGCGTCAGTACGTCGTCATCGCCTCCAGCGGCGGACGCGATCCCAAATCCCCCACCGGAGGCTCCTACATCGCTTTCGCCCTGCCACGCTAATGCAGCTTCGAGGATGCATAAATAGGGCTCGGAGACCGAAAAATCGAGCCCATCAAGACCTGAGCAATGGGTTGGTGAGCAGGCCTTGACCTCTGTCTGTTCGGACAACCGTGCGGAGCGTCATTGCGTTTGTTCCTCGGTATGCGCCGCGGCATGTTGTCCGTGTTGCTGCAGGTCAGCTTCTTCGCGGGATACGTCAACCACTGCGACCCCGGTCTTGTTGCCTCTCTCATAGATGTGCGTCAAAAATTCTTTGTTCCCGTAGCGGCTCAGTACCAGCTCAGAATGCTTTGGGGTGTGGTCATCGTCTGAAGCTCGCACAAGAAAGTCCGTATAGGTGCGGCCGTCTGCGCTGGTGACACGCATGACGGTCTGGTTGGAGAGTTGCACGTTGCGGAAAGTGTAACGGCCCGGGGGAAGGGTCGTGTCATGCACAATGAAGGAGTGGTGGATATCCGCAGTGATCGGATGCATGATTTGAGCCTGCGAGTTGGGAGCAAGAGCAAGCAGGACCATAACCACAACCAGAGACGCTGCAACGGTGGTAACTCGACGCATACAAAAATCTCCTCTGTCGCGTGGGATGCGATGCCCAGGCGCGCCGTTGCCAAGCACGTCGGTGGGGCCTCCCCTGGTTTGGATACCACGAAACAATTTGTCACGGTTGGCAGACGCGCTACGATGACTTCAATGTCCTCACGCATCGAAAGTTTGTGGAGAAGCTGCGCGCCATCCACCGCAATCCCGTCGCCCGGGGATGGGTCACCAAGACCGAAGATTGGCCGTGGTCGAGTTTCCGGCACTGGGCTACCGGCGAGGCTGGGCCGGTCGAGATCGAATCCCACTCGACCTGGAACCGCCGCGAACATTCACAAACCCCACTCATCGCGATACCGCCGCGATGGGGCACCCGGCGCCTCGGTGGTTGGATGTGAACTCCTCAAAAGCTAACGAAAAAATACTTTGCGGCTTGTCGCGAAAAATCACTCCAAACGACACTATATAAATGACGTGCCCCGGTATGAAGTCAGGCCGTCGCGTGGTCAGTGTGCTTGAGGCAGGTCACAGCTTCCGCCTGTGGGCCTTTTTGCCACTCAACAATGTCAAACTCAACCTCGTCACCTTCCTTGAGCGATTTGTAACCGTCCGAATTAATCGCTGAGAAATGAACGAATACATCCGGTTCGTCTTCCCGTCCAATAAACCCCAAACCTTTGGCGCTGTTAAACCACTTCACTTGTCCTTTGTATTGAGCCACACGCTCCTGCCTTCCTTGCATCCGGTGTGTCGGCGAATCGGGCAAATGGGATGCACAGCGATTTGGATGCAGCGATTTCTTGAGAGATGGTCTGAGTAGGATTACTCAGCATCCCTTTGGGTTACGGCGGACCTGCTGGGCACCGTCTCAGAATGGGGCATCTTCTTGAAGAACTCGTAGTGGGCAAGCACAAACGGGTCACAGACGTGATGCCCTTCTTTGAACACCAAATCGGCCTCGTTTGCTACAGAAGCAATCGTGACAAAGCACCGAGGGCAGATGGAGTCAACAGTTCCATCTTGAATGCAGCGGTGGGCGAACTTGAGGCGTTCGGAAGAGGCCATCGCCATCTCCTTCCTGATGCCTCGATTGGCATCAGTTTGTAGAACTGTTTAGTCCATTCCGACACGACACTTGTGCAAGGAAGTCAACACGTTTCGTTGTCTGATTTTTGCGCCGGAGAGCTATAAAGCAAGCCTTGGCTGTGGCGGCAAAATCCTACTAGCGAGATAAAGATTCGCCGGTTCGCATACGTGGGCAGATTCAAAGCCAGCCAGTTCCAATTCATCCTGAACCGTGGCTACCTGTGCAAGACATAGCGTGCAGATGGAATCGTGGCTACCGTCTGCATTGTGTCGATGTGAGAAGCTTGGCCTCAACAGTGTGAGCATACAACTCCTCCCAAATGCCAAAGATTCCGGCCAGAATATCCGGCTCGATTTCCCACGTCTGTGCAATTTAGCTCTAATACAAAAACCTTTCGCTTTCGTTTCCGGAGAAACTCCCGCACTCCGCCCCTTTCCGCCCTTAAGACTAGCGGCTCTTGACGGCGCGTCTCTGCAGACCCATGTTGCAGACATCAACGGCTACACATCGAGCCGATTGGAGGCAGCGACGCGGCTGTACCAAAAACCTGAATCTTTGATGGTGCGCTTCTGGGTGCGGAAGTCGGTGTAGATGAGACCGTAGCGCTCGGTGAAGCCGTCGGCCCACTCGAAGTTATCGAGCAGGCTCCATGCGTGGTAGGCGCGGACGCGGGCGCCGTCGGCGATGGCGCGGGCGAGCTCGGCGAGGACCTGGCGATACCACTGGATGCGGCGGGTGTCGGGGACGCCGCCGTTGTGGCTTTCGAAGGGCGCGTCGAGATAGCCGCAGCCACTTTCTGTGATTTCGATGATGGGGTGGTTGTACTCCTTTGAGATCTGGGTGACGAGGTCGTAGATGCCGCTGGGCCATATCTCGAGACCGGATTCCGTGAGTGGACCTTCGGTGGGCATGGTGGCGCGAAGTCCGGTGTAGGGGTCGCGGGCGCACCCGCTGTCGGACTCGATTTCGGTTCCACTGAAGCCTCCGCCGAGGCAGTGGGCATGGCTGGCGTCGGAGACGATGCGGCGGGTGTAGAAATGGAAGCCGACCCAGTCGAGGGGGGCGTGGAGGATTTTTTCGTCGCCGGGGCGGAAGCCCATGAGCTGGTAAGGTGGCTCGCCGATGAAGGCGTTGGGATAGCGGCCCTTCATGGCGGCCTCAAGGAAGAAGACGTTGTTCATGGCGTGGTAGCGGTCGGTGGCGGCGCGGTCGGCGTCGGAGCCGGTGCGCGGATAGGCGGGGGCCATCTCATAGGCGCTGCCGATGGTGGCGTGGGGCGAAGCGGCTTTGACGGCGCGGTGCGCCTGGCCCTGAGCGAGGCCGAGGGTGTGCGCGGCTTTGAGGAAGTCGGGGAAGCTGGTGCGTCCCGGCGGGAAGGCTCCGGCGGCGTAGCCCATGAAAGCGATGGCCCAGGGCATGTTGAAGGGCGCCCAGACGGTGATGCGATCACCGAGGTGTTTGGCGAGGATGCCGGCGTAGTCGGCGAAGTAGTTGGCGAGGTCGCGATTGGGCCAGCCGCCGCGGTCTTCGAGTGCCTGGGGGAGATCCCAGTGGTACATGGTGCACCAGGGGCGGATGCCGGCCGCGAGGAGGGTATCGACGAAGCGGCTGTAGTGATCGACTCCTTTCATGTTGGGCGCGCTGACGCCGGTGGGCTGGATGCGCGGCCAGGAGATGGAGAAGCGATAGCTCTTGATGTTGAGCTGTTTGGCGAGGGCGATGTCCTGCAGGTAAAGATGGTACTGGTCGCAGGCAACATCGCCGGTCACGCCGCCCCGGACTTTTCCAGGTGTATGGGTGAATCTGTCCCACGTCGATTCGCCTTTGCCGTCCTCGTTCCACGCGCCTTCATTCTGATAGGCGGCCGTGGCGACGCCCCAGAGGAAGCCTTCGGGGAATCGAGCTGCCTTGATGACCGAGTCAGGAATGACGCCGGGCACGGCCTCGACGGGGCTTTGCGGAGCGGCGTAGCTCAAGTCCGGTGACAGCGCGGCACCGGCAAGAGCGGCGAGAGAGCGGGCGGCGAACTGACGACGGTTCATGAGGGCCTCCTGGTCGCAAACAAGATTTTGCGGCTTGCAAGATTCACTGAAACTATCGCACAGGCGGCAGGGTGGAGTCAGTTGGATTGACGGGGTTGCGGCGAGGCAGGTTTGAGGATGGGCAGGGCGCAGGCTGGCGCCGATGCGTTGGGATTTGGGCGTGGCAGATGGATTGGGACGGGAAGTGGGGGCGCCGGATGGCCAGCGCCCCTGATTGAGGAGGGCTACTAGTCCTGATTCACGCTGTAGACGTAGGTTCCGAAGTCGGTGAAGAAGTCCACAGAGTTGATGCCGCCGGGGATGTATTCGGTGGCGAGCCAGAGGGAGTTGCCGTCGGCGACGCCCCAGGAGTAATCACCCCAACGCGCCACTCCGCCGCCGCCGAATGCCTTGTAGCCGGAGAAGTCGTCCTGAGGCGCAGCACCGGCGGCGACGATGTTGATGGGGCCTGCGCGGAATGGATTGAGAGAGGCATAGGCCGCACTGGGGAAGGTGGTCGGTCCTGCAACGGTGAAGGCAGCGGCTGCAGTCCCGTCGGACGTGACGCCGATGCCGGGATAGATGGCTGAATTTCCAGCGACGGAGATATAGCTCTGCCCCAGGACTCTGGCTCTGAGGCCGTTGTCGGAGATCTCTGGAATGACAACGAAGTAGGCGATGCCGCTGTTGATGCTTTTACCGTTAGAGACGATGGTGTCGAGGCCGCCCCAGAGTTGTCCGTCGGCGAAGACGACGTTTTGCATGCGGTCGTCCCCAGAATCGATCATCTCTTCCGGTTCGCCGAGGGATTGGCCGAGCGGGAAGGGGCCGGGCTTTTGGACGACCGGGGCAGGTTGGCCGTAGACCTCACTTGTAAGAATGACATTCATGAGGCTGACCGTGGGGGTTGGTTGGGCGAGGGAGCGGGTATTGTTGAGGGCCCAGACGGCAACGCGGTTATCAAGGGTGCCGGTGAAATCGAGGGCGCTGAGGAAATATTCGACGCCGGAGTCTTCGTTACTCCGGAGGTCAGGCGAGCTGGCGGGCTGGATGGAGTAAGCGATTCCCTCGGCGAGCGGAAGGTTTCCGATGTGGACGAGGGCGAGGGTTGCGCCGGATTCAAGGAGGGTTTTGGAGAGGGCGTAGACTTGTGCGCCATTGAAGTTGCCGGAGAAGACGCCAAACTCATTTGTCGTGAGGTAGACGCCGTTGAAGTCTGCGCCGAGTGTGGGCTGATCACCGAAGCAGGGTGAAGCAGTGGTGCAGCCGGAGTTGGCAGGCGTGCCATCGAGACCGTCGTCGGTGGTGTCAATGGAGTAGATGGAGTAGGCGCCGGTGGGATCGCTTGTCTGGCTGACGGCGAGGACGAGGTTGCTGCGGCCGGTGACGAAGTTGAGCACGTTGGTCATGGAGAGGAACCAGCGCTGCGTGGGGGCGTCGTAATAACAGCGCGGGTCACTGAGGAAGGTGGTTGCGGGATCAGCGCCAAAGAAGCCATTGACCGATTCCGGGGTGGTGAGCTGAGCGCCCTTTTCGCTGTAGACGGCGAGGGTGGAATTGATGGCCTCCATGACGTAGCCATGGCCTGCGCAGAGGCCCTGATCGGGCGGAGTGACGACGTTGCCGTTCGCGTTTGCGTTGTCAACGGTGGAGAGGCCTGCGAATGCGACGTTGGGGGCGTGGCTGACGATGGGATTCGGCCACGGTGCGGGAACGGAGAGCGCGGAGGGCGTGGGCACCTGGGTGGAATCCGGCAGGTTTGCGATGGAGAGCCTGCGGGCGCGCACGAGGTCGTAGTCGGGCTTTTCGACAGGCGAGGCAATCGAGGTGTAACTGGGATGGGGATTGCTGCCCATGATCGCAACGCCTTTGGGCGCGGCCTGGGTGAGGGTGACTGTGCCTACAGTGGATTGCGATGCCGCGTACGGAAGACAACCCGCCGCGAGCAGCCACAGCGCGATGGAACGGACCGCTGGATTTTGCATGAGTCGATCTCCTTTTAGCCTGGTTGAACTCAAACCGCTTTGAGACTGCACAGGGAGACCGTGTCTGTCGCTGTGCAGAAGCACGGACGACGGGTGGTTGTTGCGCGGGAACTAGGCGAGCATGTTTTGTGATTTCGCCTGGACAGCGATGGCGGGAAGTTAACGGGAAGCAGGAGGGTGTGTCAAGAGAAAGTTGTGGAGGTGTGAGCGGATGAATAACTTTGGGGGAGTTTTACGGAGGGACGCGAGGCGTCTCACCCATTCCGTCCGTCGTGGTGGACGGAATGGGTGGGCGGCCGGTGCAGAATCATTTCGCCACGGTGGTCGTGATCTTGTTGGACTTCACAGGCTGCTTCCGCGGATTGTCATCGACGCATCGCGACAACTGAACCAGATGCTCTCCGGGAGATGGGAGATCGAAAAGCTCACTCAGAACCGAAATATCTATGCCTACGATGGTCGGGGCGGAGGGATTCGAACCCCCGACCCTCTGCTCCCAAAGCAGGTCAAGCGACTTATTGAAGCCTGTTGAAATCCGGAAGAAATAACTGGTTTCGATTGAATGACTTGCGTGCGGCGCATCGTGGCTTGTTGATCCGCGTTGATCTTGGATGCTCTGACCGCTACAAAATTGTCTACACCGATTCGCCGCCTCGGATATAATCAACTGGTCAGATAGTCAGATTGAACTCGGAGTGTGAATTGCCATGCCGCGCACTGCAACTCGCCGCAGAAGACCAGTGGGCACACCTGCCAGGACCGTTCAAAGCATGGAACGGTGGAAACTCGAAGACGCCAAAGCACGGTTCAGTGAAGTCGTGCGCCTGGCCGGGACCGAGGGACCGCAGTTGGTGACGATTCGCGGCAAAGAAGCAGCCGTGATCCTAGCGCCGGAGGCGTACAAGCAACTGCTCCCCAAGCCAAAAGGACATCAGCCTCTGGTTCGCTTCCTTCAAGGGCTTGGCCTGTCCGATCTCGATCTGGAACGTGAACACGATACCGGAAGGGAAATCTCCCTGTGAATGGTTGGTTGCTCGATACCAACGTCATTGCCGAAGTGAGTGGGGCCAAGCCCGACCCGAAAGTCGCAAAGTGGATCGAGTCCGTGCCGGAGCATACGCTCTATCTAAGCATTCTTACCTTCGGCGAATATCAGAAGGGCATCCAGCATCTCCCTCCGGGGGACAAACGGCGTCCTCGCCTGCAACGGGCGGTCGCGGCGCTTGAGGCCCGGTTTTCAGGGCGGGTCCTTTCTGTGTCGGACCAGATCGTGCTGCGTTGGGGAGCCATCAGCGGCGAGGTCAAACGCCTGACCGGTCATTCGCCCTCAGTTATTGACACGCTGCTTGCAGCCACCGCGATTGAACACGATCTTTACTTTGCAACGCGAAATGTCGCCGATGTGGCGAATAGCGGAGCGGCAGTTTTCAATCCGTGGAAGGACGATCCGAAGCAGTTTCCGGTTTAATCGCTGGAGAGCCGCCGACCTCGGAAGCTACGAGAATTCGATGATGCCACTTTTTCGTCACTTTTTGAGCTTTGTCGGAATAAGCTGAGGATGTTTGGCAAGCCAAGCGTCTGCCAGTTCTTTTCCTTCCGAAACCTCAGGCTCAGTCATGACTCTCATAAGGTCATGTCGCATGGAAGGCACATCCACGAAGGGAGGATTCTCCCTCAGGGCCGTCTCTACGGAACCAAACTTTTCGCCAAGCAGCATCCACATATACGCAGTTACCAAGTCACTTGATACTCCCTGCCCAAACCAATACATTGAGCCCAGTGCCATCATTGCGTCGCCATCGCCTTGTTCAGCGGCTTTTCCAAAATAGTGGGCGGCTGCTACCTCGTCTTTCCTTACACCCTTTCCATATAAATAGGCTGCGCCAATCGAGTCCTCTGCCACCATAATTCCTTGCTCGGCAGCCTTCTCGAACCATTTTGCAGCTTCTTTCTCGCTCTTCTTTATTCCAGAACCTGTCTGATATGCGTATCCCAAATTCAGTTCAGAATCCGCGTCACCTTGCTCGGCGGCTTTTGTGTACCACTTTACGGCTTCGGCATAATTCTGTTTAACGCCTTGGCCCCACTTATATAGTTCAGCAAGATCATGTTCAGCTCGAGTATTGCCTGCGTTTGCCCGTGCTTGAATTTCCGTGAGTTCTTGAGGAGTAGGCGTAAGGACCTGCGCCTTCGCAGAGACTGTACCAAAAACGGAACAAAGAACCAACATGAGCCAGCTAAGC
Source organism: Acidobacteriota bacterium (assembly GCA_021805025.1). Classification (GTDB taxonomy): domain Bacteria; phylum Acidobacteriota; class Terriglobia; order Terriglobales; family Acidobacteriaceae; genus Telmatobacter. Next base: position 7,416 of record JAJZGF010000084.1, on the reverse strand, counting down.
GTGAAGCGGCCTTGAATCATTGAATGCTTTTGCAAGCCCATAAGTAAGCTCCAAATTAAGTCGTTTTGCCCGTCGGCGTAGAACGGGGAATCCTGTATCGAATCTCCAAAGAAGCTCCCGCGCCTTTCGGCGGGGCACACAAGATCATGTCGTCGGGTTGCATGAGCCTTTTCATTACCTGGCAGCAGTTGGGCATTCGATGGTTAGGACCGGGATAGCCTCCAAGGCTCTTATGCAACTCGCCAGCGGCAATATCTGCGCTCGATGCACCTGTGCGGCCCGCGCTCACCCATCGCCGTCTAATCTCGGCTTCAAAATCTCGTGCGTCGGGGAGCAATATGTTCTTGGGCATGGGCGATCCTATAGGCGCATCTGTCCTTCAGGCAGAGGGTCGGGGCGTGCAACTCCCTTGTGAAATGACCCGGAAGAATTCTGCTGCTGAATCGCCAAAAATTATCGCATGAAGCTCAGTGAAACTGCTGACGAAAATTGAGCCTTGGGGCCCAAATTGAGCTTCAGGAAAGTTCGGGCCGCTACAAAATCATCTACACCTGTGTAGCGGTAAAAAGCAGATGGTCGGCTGGAATGGAGGGAGCCGATTGAAATATCAATAAGTTACATGGTCGGGGCGGAGGGATTCGAACCCCCGACCCTCTGCTCCCAAAGCAGATGCGCTACCAGACTGCGCTACGCCCCGATGCCTTTTACGATTGTACCGTGGAACGGCTCCTGCATTCACGTATCGGGTTTAGAACCAATGCGCGTGCATCCACCAGAGCAGCAGGAAAACGAGGGCAAGGGGCATCAGGAATACCGCCGCCAGTGCCGCAGCCAGGAACCCCAGGAAAGCCCAGTCGCGCCAGGTGTGCCGCCTCGGCGCCTCCAGGTGACGGTGCAGGAGTGCGTAGTTGCGGCGGTTCGTCTTCCAAGCGATATCAAAGGCATCGCCGAGCAGCGGGATTGAACCGACCAGTACGCCGATTGCTACGTTGACGGTCATCCGCACCAAGGTGACGTAAGGTAGCCCGCGGACCCAGGCCGCCAGAGGAATGATCAGCGACAGAATTCCTGCGAGCACGTCACCCAGCGCTGGGACCAGACCGATGATGCCGTCGAGCCCAAAACGGATATTCGTGCCGGGAACTCTGAAGGCTTCGTCGAGCAAGACTTCAAGCGATTGCAGTGTGCTGTCGCGCAAGAGCCAAGCGCCGCGTTCCCAGCGGTTCTGCATGGATGCCGAGGGCGATGCGACGTTGCCGCGGTTGCGCTCTGCTAGCCTATCCGGTTGCTCCTGGACCATCTTTACTCCCTCGTTACGCGCGAGCGGCATCTCTTGTTCGATGCTACAATCGGAGGTATACACGGCGGCTATAGTTCAGCGGCAGAACGCCTGACTGTGGCTCAGGATGTCGTGGGTTCGATCCCCACTAGCCGCCCCAAAGAAAATAAGAGCCTTACATCCAATCCTTTGATTCAGCGTGCCATAGCGTGCTGCGGCCCTGCGCCTGCTTGATGACAGGGCACGTCCAGCGAGCACATTGGCGCCACCGCGAAGCGCGCATCCGGAAGACTCGAAAGGCCGCGCATTCGAGGAACGACGGCAGGCCTGAGAACAAAGCGCCTGTCTCACGGGCGCACCGGGTATTCTCGAACGCCCACTCAAGCGTCTATCGGCCAGTTTCTGCAACCGGGACCAAGCCATCTCTGCACGCCGGGAGTCGCTGAGGCCTTTCTGTGGGCCACCTGTGTATCTACCGTTGAAAGAACGCGCGATTCCGGACGCAGTAGAAGGCGCTCACTTTGAACTTGCGATCCAGGCATCGATCCGGCTGCTAAGTACGTCGAGCGGCAAGGCTCCCGCGTCCAACACCTGATCATGGAAGGCGCGGATGTCAAATTTCGCACCCAGTGCCGCTTTTGCTTTGTCCCGGAGCTCAAGAATCTTCAACTGTCCAACCTTGTAGGCGAGTGCCTGGCCGGGCCAGGCTACGTAGCGATCCACCTCAGCCTCGATGGTGGCATCGTCAAGTGTTGTGTGTTCGTGGAAGTAATCGACCATCTGTTGACGCGTCCAGTGTTTGAAGTGGACGCCTGTATCCACCACGAGGCGAATGGAGCGCCACATATCTGCCTCGAGTCGGCCATAGTCTGAGTACGGATCCTGATAAAAGCCGACATCCTTGCCTAGTTGCTCGGCGTACAGGCCCCATCCTTCTGTGTACCCGGTGTATTGGTCGTATCTGCGGAACTCAGGAATGCCCTCAAGTTGCTGCGCGATGGAGATCTGCAGATGATGGCCGGGCAGGCCTTCATGGTAAGCGATCACTTCAACGTCATAGAGGTTACGGCTGGTCGCATTGTAGGTGTTGATGAAAAGCCGTCCAGGCCGCTTTCCATCCGCCGTGCCCGCCTCATAATACGCGGGCGCGGCACTCTGCTGGAGATAGTCCGGTACGGCGACCACCTCGTACGGCGCGTTGGGAAGGTGGCCAAAAAGCTGCGGGAGCCTGGCCTGCATCGGCGTGAGATCGCTGCGGTAGGCACCGAGCAGCGCCTCAGCGGAGGCTGGATGGAGCCTGGGATTCGTCTTGAGACTTGCGTTGAAGGTCTTCAGGTCTTTGAAGCCGAGTTTCTGAGCAATGGGGAGCATGGCGGCCTCATCCTTTTTCACTTCGTTGAGGCCAATCTGGTGAAGCTCGTCCGGAGTCAGGTCGGTTGACGTGCTGCGATGGATGAGAAACTTGTAGTACTGCGCGCCGTCTGACAGAGCCCAGATGCCAGGCTGCTCCCGGCCTGCGGGAATGTAGGTAACCTGAAGAAAGCGGGCCAAACGTTGATAGGCGGGCAGGACCCGTTTTGCAATGACCGCAAGCATCTCGTCGTGGATGCGCGTCTGTTCAGCGGCTGGGATGGAAGCTGGAAACTTCTTCAAGGGCATCGCGAGCGGCGAGTCTTCCGGCTTTTGAGTGGCTAACTGCTGGACCTGGTCGAGCGCTTTCTCAAGCAGATACTTCGGCGGGACCCGCTGGTCATCGATGCCGATGGACATGTTGGTCATGACCTGATCGAATGCCTTTGGGATCTGGCGGAGGCGCGCGATCCAATCGTCGTAGTCCTTGACGGTGTTGAAGCTGAGTTGCGTTACGAGGTCGGGATACGTTGCGTAGATGCCTCCCATCTGGTTGATCGGCATCTCCCATTCCTTGAACTCCGCAGCTTCCTCATCCTCTGCAAACTTGCGCAGCAGCAGATCGCGGCTTGTTTTTTCCTGGTCCGTAAAGCCGGTGGGGTCGATGGCCGCCAGGCGCATCAGGTCATTCTGCTCCGTTTCAAGCCAATCGTTGCATGCCTGCACGGAATAGTCCGTGATCTGGTCGTTGAAGCGCAAATCGCCGATGGTGGATGCGAATTCGGGCGAGTGCTGCAGATACGCATCCCAGTAGTCTTTGAAGAAGGAGCGAAGTGTGTCCTGTCGGGTTTCAAGCGGCGTCGGGGAGGTCGTTTGTGCGGAGAGAGATGTCGTCAGGGCTGATGAAGCGGCGACGAGGAGCAGGACGGGAAGAACAAATCGTTTCAAGGATGAACCTCAAGGCGGAATGCCGATAAGAACGCCTCTTTGACAAGTGTAGAGCAATGAGAGGAGTTTTCGGCCGATCCGCTCTCTGAAGTCAGGCGAAGAACCTTGCCGGGGTGCGCCCTTGCGCGGAGAAGCTTTCGTTTCCCAGAATTCGGTAGAGCGTGGAACGGCTGATTCCAAGCTGCCGTGCCGCGCGAACCTTATTTCCACGGTTGACTTCAAGGACATACTGCACATGGTGCAGAATCACTTCATCAAGAAGCAGACCCTGAACGGGTTCTGCGCAAACCTGCTCGGCGCGCGGGGCCGACGCGGGCGTGATGGGCAGATCCTCAGCGCGAATCAGGCCATCAGCAGCTTCGAGGAGCGAAGCCTCCAGCACACTGGCGAGTTCGCGAAGATTTCCAGGCCAGCCATGTTGCAGCAATCGTGTGAGCGCGCCCTGAGTGAGCGTGACCGGGCGATGTTGATACCGTTTGCAGATACGTTCAAGCAGCGCCTCCGCGAGAGGCGCAATGTCTTCTTTGCGATGTCGAAGAGGCGGAACCGCGAAGCGCAACGCGGTGAGGCGAAAGGCGAGGTCAGGCATGAGCAGTCCCTGACTCGTCATCTGCCGCAGCGGCATTTGGGAAGAGGCGACCAGCACGGTCCTTCCCGCGGGCCGATCCTGGAGGAGCTTGAGAACGGCCAGGAGCAGTCCCTGTCCCGGTGCGGCCAGCAGGTCCACACGATCGAGGTAGATGAAGCCGGAGAGTGTGGCCGGGTCGGCTTCAGTGACCAGCCACTGGCGAGCATCGTGACGCTGAAAGGCCGAGCGGGCCAACGGGCCGCGAGTGTGCAGGTAACGGGCCAACGTCTCTTTGCCGCAGCCGTGTTCGCCTTCAATCGCGGCGATCTGCGCATAGGGCGCCACCATTTCGACCTGCATGAGCAGCTTGCGCCAGGCAGGACTCGCACCGATGATTCCCAAATTGCGCGGCGCCTCAGCGGCGGCGGCGGGCAGGCCGGAATAGGCGGGTTGAGATTGGAACTGTGTCGCACTTTGCATGGCAATCGATGTCCTTTGCCGGACAGCCCACGAGTGCTCCGGAGCCGACTTCCAATTCATCGGCGATGGGACAAAAAGCATGAACCAGAGCCATGAGAGCTCTGGTTCAATTGCAGCCTGTGCTGGAGGCGGAGTTTTCTATTTGGCGGTGCGGAACCGCTTGGATGGCTCGTCAGAGAAGATCTGGCCGTCACGGATATGCACGACTCGATGGGCGTAGTCTGCGATGTCCGGCTCGTGGGTCACGAGGACGATGGTGTTGCCGCCTGCATGAAGCTGATCGAACAGGTTCATGATTTCCACGCCGGTTTTGGAATCCAGGTTCCCGGTGGGCTCGTCTGCGAGGATGATGGATGGCTTATTGACCAGCGCGCGTGCTACGGCAACACGCTGCCGTTGTCCACCGGACAGCTCGTTCGGCTTATGGAGCATTCGACTTTCAAGACCGACATCGGTGAGAGCCTGTTTGGCGCGCTCAATCCGTTCGGACGCCGGCGTTCCGTTGTAGATGAGAGGCAGCTCGACGTTATGCAGGGAAGTGGCGCGGGCCAGGAGATTGAAAGTCTGAAAGACGAAGCCGATCTCTTTGTTTCGAATGCGCGCCAGCTGGTCATCGTCCAGCTCACTGACAAGCTGCCCATTGAGCCAGTACTTGCCTTTGGAAGGCGTGTCCAGGCAGCCGATCAGATTCATCAGCGTGGACTTGCCCGACCCGGATGGACCCATGATGGCGACGTACTCATTGTGCCGGATCCGCATCGAGATCCCGCGCAGCGCCTGGACCTGCTGTTCCGAACCCATGTCGTAGGTTCGCCAGAGATCCTCAACCACGATCACGTCGCTGGCGGCGGGTCGGGCCTGGGGAGACTCAACCTCGGTGCTGACAATATTCAAAGCCATGCGAATCACATCCTTTGCGGGCAGGTATGGAAGAACTTCCCGGTCTGAACTGGAGCGAAGCCTGCGATGTGCTGTGCGTCCCAGTCAACGCTGCATCAGGAATTGCCAGCGGGTTGCGCCGCTGCGGCCTGTTGCTCGGTTTCGCGTTTAAGCAACGCACCATTCTTGAGCGCACGCAGAGTCTTGTAGGGTCCAATCACAACCTCTTCGCCCTCACCGAGGCCGGCCAGAACCTCAATCTCCGTGGTCCCGGTGATTCCCGTGGTGACAGGGACGAACTTTGCTCTCTGTCTTCCATGGGAATCTTTCTCCATCACAAATACACCCTGCTGCGGCGTAACTTTCGCGCCTGAGGTGGGTGTTGACGCAGCTTCCACTTTTCCGTTGTCGCCGGCAGGAGGAGGTGCGTAAAGGGTAAGCGCCTGGATGGGCAACGAGAGCACGTTCGGCTTTTGCGCCGTTGTGATCTTCGCGGTGCAGGAGAGGCCTGGACGGAGTTCGACCGCTGGAGTGTCTAGGGTCACGACCACTTTGAAGTCCTTTGCTTCTTCCGTGCCGGAGGTGGACTGTGAGGTGGCTACGCCAGTGGAGCGCAGCAGCGCCTGATCGCCGACCAGCGTGACATGCCCTTTGAAGATTCTGCCGGGGATTGCATCCACCGTGACGTCGGCTGACTGGCCGAGCTTGACGTTGACAATGTCGGTCTCATCGACTTTGACTTCGGCGGTAATCACGCTCATGTCCGCCAGCGTCATAAAAGTGGAGCCCTCGGTATTCTGGATGCCCTCGACCACGGTTTCGCCTTCACGCACCGGCTCGTTGGTCACGATGCCATCAAACGGCGCGACCGCCTTGGTCAGGTCCAGCGCATTCTGGTTGGCGCGCAGCGTAGCTTCCGCGGTCTGCAGGTGGCCGCGGGCCGAGTTGGTGTTGGCCTTGGCCTGGTTGACGCCTGCCACAGCCTGGGCCACTGAAGCCACGTCCAGGTCATAGGCGGCCTTCTTGGCATCGTAATCCTGCTTCGCCATGATGCCGGCCTTATACAGACCCTGGGCGCGAACCCAGTCCAGCTTCTTCTGTTCTAGGTCGGCCTCGGCGTGTTGTACATTCGCCTCGGCGGTCTTTTCTGCCGCAATATACGACGCGATATCAGTCTTTGCCGCGGCGATGGCCGCCTGCTGACCGGTTACCGACGCCTCTTGAGCCACGTTCTCGACGGTGGCGACCAGTTGCCCCTGCTTCACATGGTCGCCTTCCTTCACGTAGAGGTGGGTAATCCTGCCCATGGCAGTGGCGCCGAGGTTGACGTATGTCTTTGGCTTGATCTGGCCCGTGCCGCTGACGATCGTCGACAGATCCTGCTTCACGACCTTTGCGGTGAGCACCTTTGTGTAACCGGATTGCTGCTTGTAGACCATAAAGCCCACAAGGGCCGCGGTGACCACGACGGCGAGGATGATCAGGAGAATCTTCTTCATCTTGTTTTGGATACTCCGGGGGCTCCGCCCCCCAATCGCGAAGTACGCACCGCCGAAATGTTTGGTTCCCTGCGATCTGCCGATATATCGTTCGGGGTCTGATCAGGGCGCCGCAATGATCGGATGGTGGATTGTCAGTCCCGAGTTTACAGCAGGTCGTTCCGCTGCAGAAGTGGTACTTTAGCCTAGCCCAGACCTGACCCGCCGCCAGAGATGCATTCAGTCATTTGGACGGATAAAGACCGCGGATAGTCTCATTTTTCGGTTGCACGGCACCGGAAAAGCCAGGCTATGGGGAGAGCTGCACCGGTTTACCAATCGGGTTCGGCGGCGTCCAACCCGCGGGGGAGTTTCCGGTCAACCTTGCCCAGGGTTGCCGGGGACCGTAGAATAGAATGTTGCAGGAGTGTTTC
>JAJZGF010000083.1 GCA_021805025.1 Acidobacteriota bacterium | reverse complement strand
CTCCCTCCGCGTACAGGGACCGTCATGCGCCAGCGCGCACTCGGCCACCTGACGCCCAATCGTCATCACTGGATTCAGCGCCGTCATCGGCTCCTGAAAGATCATCGCGATCTCGCGCCCGCGCAGTTGCCGCAATCGGCGCGCACCCTGCTGCAACAGGTCGACCGGCTCCACGCCCTGGGTCGCACCATGCCACAAAATCCGTCCCGATGCAGTAGCGGCCCGATCCAGAAGCCCCGGAATCGCCAGCGCCGTCGCGCTCTTGCCCGAGCCCGACTCGCCGACCAGGCCCAGCACCTCGCCCTCATCCAGCGCCAGGTTCACTCCGCGCACCGCCTCGGTCGCGCCAAAGCGAATGCGCAGGTCTATGATCTCCAGCAGCGCGGGCATACGCCCATCCTAAAGCATCTCCGGAAATGCCGCGGTGCTTCCCGCGCTCTCCCCGCCGCGCCGTTCGCTTACAGGTGAATCCACCCCGCGCGAATCAGCGCCAGCGAGCCCGTCGCCACCACAATCCACAGCAGGATCCCCTGCAGCAGAGGCCGCACTCCCACCTCGCGCAGCGTCTCCTTCGACAGGCCGGTGCCAATCAGAAACAGCGTCACCGTCAGCCCGATGATGCCCAGATGCTTCATCTCCGCATACGCCGGACGAAGCGCCGGCAGGTACGTGTTGGCCACCGCCGCCAGGCAGAAGAAGACAATAAACCACGGCCACTGGATGCGTGCGTCGCTTTTGTTCAGCACCGACGTGCCCAGCGACATCGGCACAATCCACAGTGCCCGCGCCAGCTTCACCGTGGTGCCCACCGCCAGCGCCACCGCGCCGTACTTTGCTGCCGCGCCCACCACTGAGCTCGTGTCATGAATCGCCAGCGCCGACCACAGCCCGAACTGCGTCTGCGTCAGGTGCAGCAGATGGCCAATCGCCGGAAACGCCAGCAGCGCCACTGAGTTCAGCACAAACACCGTGCCCAGTGAGACGGCAATCTCCTCCTCCGTCGCGTTCGCAATCGGCGCCACCGCGGCAATCGCGCTCCCGCCGCAAATCGCCGTCCCCGCGGCAATCAGAAACGACACGCGCTTCTTCACCGCCAGCACCTTGCCCAGCGCCCACCCCAGCGTCATGGCAAACGTAATGCTGATGGCCGTGTAGAGAAATCCGGAGCGGCCCACGCGCAACACCTGTTCGAGATCCATGCCAAAGCCAAGCCCCACCACGGACACCTGCAGCAGCAGCTTTGACAGCCGCCTCGCATCCAGATGGTAAGGGTGAACAAACGTGAATCCGTAGATGAGCCCTGTGACGAGAGCCAGCGGCGGCGAGAGCAGCCCGCTGGCGGCGATAATCAGACCGGCAAAAAAGACATTCTTGGACACACCCTCAGAATGGCCAACATTTCGCTCTGCGTCCAAGCAGAAGTTCTCATGGGAGATTTGCCCTGCTTATGCGCCGCGCCTCCCGGCTCCTGCCGGTTCATGCTTCGCGGCATCCCTGGTCCTTCCAGCCTTCCCGCGCTCGTCACAGCGGGATTGCCTGCCAAGGTCTATCCTTCCGCTTATCAATCCGCTCCTGTCGCTCCGCAGCGCGTGCCGCACGAACCGCCGTCCCGGCCCGTCTGAAAATTATTTCCGCAACCCATGTAACGAATCCCCGCAGAGGTGGCTTTAATGAGTTGCATGAACACCACAAGGACATCTCCTCTCTTCCGCCCGTGGCGGCGTCCTGCACTGACCCGCGCGCTCGTCCTCGCGCTGGCCGCTCTCGTCGCTGCCGCCTCCGCGTGGGGCCCCGCTGCAGCCCGCGCTCAGGCGCAAGAGCCGCTCACACTCCGGCAGGCCATCCAGAAGGCCCTGGGCCAGAGCCCCGATGCGGCCATCGCCCGCGCCGGCACGCTCGAGGCCAGGGCCGGCGCATCGCTCGCGCGCACCATGCTGTTGCCCCAGCTCAGCTTCACTGAGGACATCTCGCGCGGCGACGACCCGGTCTACGTCTTTGGATCGCGCCTCCGCCAGCAGCAGTTCACCCAGGCAAACTTCGCCCTGAACGCACTCAACAAGCCTCAGCCCATCGGCAACTTCGCCACCCGCTTCAGCGGCCAGTGGCTGGCGTTTGACTTCTTCAAAACGCAACGCACCATCCGCAGCGCGGATCAGATGCGCCAGAGCGCCGCATCCGGCGCACAGGCCGTCAATCAGAAGATCGTCCTCGACGTCGTCGCGGCCTACCAGTCCATCCTCTATGCCGAGCGCCAGGTTGACGTTGCCCAGCACGAGCAGGACACCGCCGCCGCCCTGCTCAGCTCCGTCGATGATCGCGTCAAGGCCGGCCTCGCCGTCGAGTCCGACCGCATGTCCGCACAGGTCAATGTCGCCGCCCGCAAGCAGGAGCTGATCGCCGCGCAGGGCAGTCTTGAAATCGCATGGACGCAGTTGCGCGTCGCCATGGGCGCTCCCGATCTGCCCATCACCAGGCTCGAACCCATCCAGCCGCGCGACTTTCCCCAGAAGCCGCTTGAAGAAGAACTCGCCACCGCCGTCAAAACCCGCCCCGATCTCGCCGCCCTCGCCCACGCGCAATCCGCGCAGAACGCCGCCGTCGGCGCTGCCAGGTCCGACTTTGCCCCGCGCATCAGCGCCTATGGCAACTGGGAGCAGGACCGGCCCACCTTCGCCGGCTCCGGCGGAAACAACTGGGTCGCCGGCGCGCAGGTCACCATCGATATTCTGCCCTTCGCCCGCCGCGCCCAGCTCGCACAGCAGAGCGCCGCCAAGCTCCGCCTCGACGCCGAAATGAACTCATCCCAGCAGCAGACGCGCCTCCAGGTCAGCCAGGCCCACATTCAGCGCCAGACCGCACTGCTCTCGCTCGACACGGCGCGCGCCGCCATGGACCAATCGGCTGAAAGCCTGCGCATCCTGCGCAACCGCTACGGAGCCGGACTGGCCACCATGACCGATCTGCTCCGCGCTGAAGATGCCGAACGCCAGGCCCAGACCAACTACTGGCAAGCCGTCTACGGAAACGCAGTGGCCTATGCCCAACTACTTTTCGCGACAGGGACTCTCACTCCCGATGCGGCGGAGGATTTGCAATGAAGCTCTTTGTCTCTGGTTGTTTACTCGCCGCCTCTGCGGCGCTGCTGGCCGGCTGCAACTCCGGCGAGCCCGCCCCGGTGGCCTCCACGCAAACCGTGCAGGCCCGCATCGTCCAGAGCCGGCAGCAGCTCGCCCCCGTCAACGTGCGCTCCACCGGCACCCTTCACGCGCACGACACCGCGATTCTCTCCGCGCAGGTCATGGGCCGCGTGCAGCAGGTCCTGGTCAACGCGGGCGACAGCGTCAAGGCCGGCCAGACGCTCGCCGTTCTTGACGACGCCACCTACCGCGCCGCCGTAGATCAGGCCCAGGCCGGCGTCAAGGCCGTTGAAAGCCAGCAGGCCGCCGCGCAGACCAACGCAGACCTGGCTTCCAGCACGCTCGCCCGCTATCAGCAGTTGCAGGCGCAGAAGAGCGTCAGCCCGCAGGAGATGGATGAGGTCTCTCGCCGCGCCCAGGCCGCTGCCGCCCAGGTGCAGGCCATCCGCTCCCAGGCCGACGCTGCCAAAGCGCAGGAGACAAGCGCCCGCTCCATGCTCGGCTACGCGCGCGTGCGCGCTCCCTTCGCCGGCGTCGTCACCGCGCGCATGGTCGACCCCGGCGCGCTCGCTTCGCCCGGCGTTCCGCTACTCCAGGTCGATAGCGCAGGCCCGCTCCAGTTGCAGACCACCGTCGATGAGTCCATCATCGCCGCAGTCCGCAAAGGCATGACGCTGCCCGTCGACATCGACAGCGCGCCCGGCACATCCATCAACGGCACGGTCGCTGAAATCGTTCCCGCCGCTGACCCCGCCAGTCACAGCTTTCTCGTCAAGATCAACCTCCCGGCGTCCGCTCATTTGCGCGCCGGCATGTACGGCACGGCAGAGATTCCCACCGGCAAGCGCGATGCCATCCTAGTTCCGCGCTCCGCGGTTCTGCTGCGCGGCTCGCTCAACTGCGCTTACGTGCTCGACGGGAACAACATCGCCCAGCTTCGCTACATCACGCTCGGCGCCCCGCAGGGCTCCGCGGTCGAGGTCCTCTCCGGAATCTCCGCCGACGAAAAACTCGTCGATGATCCCGCTGACCGCGACCTCGCCGGCAAGCGCATCGAGGCCCAGCCATGAATCACAACTCCGGATCAGCCGGCCTGGGCATTGCCGGAAAAATGGCCCACGCATTTCTCAACTCCAAGCTCACCCCGCTCTTCATCGCCGCGTCGCTGGCCGTCGGCGTCTTCGCCGTCGCCATCATCCCACGCGAAGAAGAGCCGCAGATCCTGGTCCCCATGCTCGACATCACCACGGCCATGCCCGGCGCATCTCCGGCTGAGGTCGAGCAACGCGTCACCATTCCCATCGAGACCCTCGTCCACCAGATCTCCGGCGTCGAATATGTCTACTCCACGTCGAGCCCTGGACAGAGCCTCGTCATCGTCCGCTTCCTCGTCGGCACACCGCAGGAAGACGCTCTCATCCGCGTCTACAGCAAGCTCTACTCCAACGCCGACCGCATGCCGCCCGGCGTCACGCAGCCCCTCATCAAGGCACGCTCCATCGACGACGTACCCATCCTCGCCCTTACGCTCTGGGGCGAGCACTACAACGCCTTCCAGCTCCGCGCCATCGCCGACGAGGTGCAACACACCATCCAGCAGGTGCAGGACGTCTCTGAAACCTCTGTCATCGGCGGCCTGCCCCGCTCCATGCGCGTCGTCCTCAGCACTGCCAGGCTCGATGCCTACGGCCTTTCGCCGCTGGACATCGTCGGCCATCTCCAGGCCGCCAACTCCAGCCTCCAGGCCGGTGACTTCTCCCAGAACAATCAGGAGATCCGCGTCGACGCCGGCAATCTCTTCACCAGCCGCAAGGACCTCGAGTCCGTCGTCGTCGCCGTGCATCAAGGCCACCCCGTCTACCTAAGCGATGTCGCCGACAAGATCGTCGACGGCCCCTCGGACCCCGCCGACTACGTCGCCTTCGGCACCACCGTGGCCAGTGCGGGCGCGCATCAGACCCCCAGCCAGCACCCTGCCGTTACCATTACCGTCGCCAAGCGCAAAGGCACCAACGCCACCGACATCGCCAACGCCGTCCTCAAGCAGGTGCATGAGATGCAGGGCGTCAAGGTGCCCAGCGACGTCACCATCACCACCACGCGCAATTACGGCGAAACCGCCAAGGCAAAATCCGACGAGCTGCTCGAACACCTCCTGCTCGCCACCCTCTCGGTCACCTTCCTCGTCGCGCTCTTCCTCGGCTGGCGCGAGTCCGGCGTGGTGCTGCTGGCTATCCCGGTCACGCTGGCGCTCACCATGTCGATCTTCTACTTCCTCGGCTACACCATTAATCGCGTCACGCTCTTCGCGCTCATCTTCTCCATCGGGATCCTGGTCGACGACGCCATCGTTGTCGTCGAGAACATCGTTCGACACTACCGCCTGCCTGAAAATCAGCACCGCTCCTGCAGCGATGTCACCGTCGAGGCCGTCGCCGAGGTCGGCAACCCCACCATCCTCGCTACCTTCGCCGTCATCGCCGCCGTGCTGCCCATGGCCTTCGTCCGCGGGCTCATGGGGCCGTACATGCGCCCCATCCCCGTCGGCTCATCCGCGGCCATGCTCTTCTCCCTCATGGTTGCCTTCGTCGTCTCGCCCTGGGCGGCCATGCGACTGCTCGGCAAGCATCTCGCCGGTGCAAGAATCCTGGAGCCCGAGCACGAAAACTGGCGCACCCGGCTCTATCGCCGCGTCATGACGCCTTTGATCAACTCCGCGCGCAATCGTATCCTCTTCTTCATCGCGGTTCTTGCCTTGCTGCTCATCTCCGTCGCACTCGTGCCCCTCGGCCTTGTGCGTGTCAAGATGCTGCCCTTCGATAACAAGAGCGAGCTGCAGGTCGTCATCAACATGCCCGACGGCACGCCCCTTGAACAGACCGCGCGCGTCGCTCAGGCACTCGGCGATGAACTCGCGCGCCAGCCCGACGTGCTCAACTACCAGACCTACACCGGAACCTCCGGCCCTTATAACTTCAACGGCCTCGTCCGCCACTACTACATGCGCCGCATGAGCAACCAGGCCGACATTCAGGTCAACTTCCTCCCCGCAAAACAGCGTCACGACCAGAGCCATGTCATCGCCAAGCGCCTGCGCCCGCTGCTCATCGCCATCGGCAATCAGTACGGCGCGCGCATCCAGGTCAGTGAGGTGCCGCCCGGTCCGCCCGTCATCCAGACCCTCGTCGCCGAGGTCTACGGCCCCGACATGGACGGGCAGATCCGCGTCGCCCAGCAAATCAAATCCATCTTCCAGCACACTCCCGGCGTCGTCGATACCGACTGGTACGTCGAGGACCCCGAGTCGCGACTCGTAATCCGCGTCGACGAGGTCAAGGCCGCGCAGCACGGCATCGCCGTCTCTGACGTAGCCCACGCCATCGCGCTCGCCGCCTCCGGCATGAACGTCGGACTGCTCCATGACCCGAATGCCCGCGAGCCCATCCCCACCACCGTCGAGTTCGCCCGCCCCGATCGCTCCTCTGAGCAGGCGCTTGAAAACATCCACCTGCCCGGCGCGGATGGCTCCATGATCTCGCTGCGCGAGCTCACAGTCATCGAGCATGAAACCATACAGCGCAGCATCTACCACAAGAATCTCAAGCGCGTCGTCTACGTCACCGGCGACGTGGCCGGTGCTGAAGAAAGCCCCGTCTACGCCATCCTCAAGATGAACAAGCAGCTCGATCACCTCACGCTGCCCGCCGGCTACACCCTCGCCCGCTACAACGCCGTGCTGCCCGACTCCACCGCCCACTACTCCATGAAGTGGGATGGCGAGTGGCAGATCACCATCGAGGTGTTCCGCGATCTTGGACTGGCCTTCGCGGCCGTTCTGATCCTGATCTATGTGCTCGTCGTCGGCTGGTTCCGCTCTTTCATCGTGCCGCTCATCATCATGGCGCCCATTCCGCTCACGCTCGTCGGCATCCTGCCCGCCCACTGGTTGCTGGGCGCATTCTTCACCGCCACGTCCATGATCGGCTTCATCGCCGGCGCCGGCATCATCGTGCGCAACTCCATCATCCTCGTCGACTTCATCGAACTCCGCCGCCGTCAGGGCGTCCCGCTCGCCCAGGCCGTCATTGACGCCGGAGCCATTCGCTTCCGGCCCATGCTGCTCACCGCCGCCGCCGTCGTCGTCGGTGCCAGCGTCATCCTCACTGACCCCATCTTCCAGGGCCTCGCCATCTCGCTCATCGCCGGTGCTGTCGCTTCCACATTCCTCTCGTGGCCCACCATCCCCATCCTCTATTACCTCGTGCATGTCAACCGACAGGAACCCATCGCCTGCGAACCGGAAACCCCTCAAGGAGAAAAACAATGACCGTCGAACGCGCTGTCCGCCTGCTCGCAGGCGTCATCATCCTCATCTCACTGGCCCTTGGCGTCTACATCTCGCACTACTGGCTGTGGCTCACCGCCTTTGTCGGCCTCAACCTCTCTCAGTCCGCCCTCACCAACTGGTGTCCGGCCATGACCATCTTCCGCATCATGGGCCTCAAAGACGCATCCTGCGGAGCAAAATAGCCGCATGCACGAACGCCGCTTCCATCACTCGCAGGCCCACCGCCTCGACGCCCCCGAACGGCTCGTCTGGCTTCCACCCGCAGACGTCGTCCGCGCGCTCGACATCCGCGCCGGCCAGACCATCGCCGACATCGGCGCGGGAACCGGCTACTTCGCCCTGCCGCTGGCCCGCGCCGTCGGCCTCCACGGCGCCGTCTATGCCATCGATGCGCAGGCCCAGATGCTCGACCTGCTGCGCGGCAGGCTCTCCGGCCCTGCCCTGCACAACGTCCGCTTTGTCCACGCCGAGGCCGATGCCACCGGCCTGCCCGACTCCACCTGCGACCTCGTCTTCCTCGCCAACATCTGGCATGAGTTCGACGATCGCGCCCTCGTCCTTGAAGAGGCCCATCGCATCCTCAAGGCCGACGGCCGCATCGCCATCCTTGACTGGCGTCCCGACGTCGAGCGCGAAGCCGGCCCCCCCATCGAGCACCGCCTCAGCGCCGCTAGCGCCGCAATGGAGCTGGCGGAGGCAGGTTTCAAGGATGTAACTACGGCAACCACCGGCAAATACTCCTGGCTTGTGCAAGGAAGCCAGCTCCCATGAACACCCGGAAACGCTCCGCGCAGACCCACACCACCCGGCCCACGCGGAGCGAGCCCTTCAAAGACGAGGTCTATCGCCAGATGTTTCGTCTGGAGTCAAGCCGTCCCGGCGCGGCCATGGACCTGGCCATCGCCCTCTTGCGCGCCTGGATCGCCGCCGACACCCCGTCCGCCGGCGGCCCTTGCAGCGGCTCCGGTGGCACCGATGACCGGCACTGGCTCAGGAAAATCAGCCCCATCTGCCTCACGATGATCGAGTCTTCCCTCCGTCCCGACGCCACCCCAGGCCCTCGCGCGCATTAGCCCGGACGCTATACTGGGGTTGTCCGAACCACTCGCGATGCGCCCTGAACTCACCCAAGCCGCGGAACTGCTTCAGCGCAACACCCCGGAATCCGTGGAAGAGGCCCTCGGCCTGCTGCAAAACACCGTCTACTCCTTCAGCATGAAGGTCTGCGGCCACCCCCAGGACGCCGAAGACACCATGCAGGAAGTCCTCTTCCGTTCCCTTGGCCACCTCGCCAGGATTCAGGACCCTCAGGCCCTCGCCGTCTGGCTCTACACCGTCACCCGCAATCGCTGCTGGCGCATGAGACGCAAGCCCGCCCACGCCCCCGCGCGCACCCTCTCGCTCCATGAGCTGATGCCCGACGGCGTCGAGCTGGACCGCCTGCTCGCCGACGCCGCCCAAAGCCCTGAAGACAATCTCCTCCACGCCGAGCAGCACCACCTGCTCCATCAGGCCGTCCTGCAGATTCCCGCCAACCTCCGCATCGTCCTCGTCCTGCACGACATGGAAGAGCTCAGCACCGAGCAGGTCGCGCAGGTTCTCGACCTCCAGCCCGGCACCGTCCGCGTCCGCCTCCATCGCGCCCGCCTCGCCGTCCGCAAACAAATGAGCCGCATCCTCGACGGCTCACCCCTCCCGCCGGAAGATCACGCGCCCGCCGCCGCCGGGCCCCAAAAACGCTCCGCCGCCTGCCGCGACCTCTTCGCCAATCTTTCTGAATACCTCGACGGCCGCCTTGAGCCCCGCACCTGCGACCAGATGCGCGCCCACATCGACGGCTGCCCCTCCTGCGTCGCCTTCCTCCGCGACCTTCGCGCCGCCATTGACCGCTGCCGCTCCATGCAGGTTCCCTGCGATCCTGCCATCGCCCCCCGCCTGCGCGCCATCCTCACCCGCGAGTATCTCCGCATGTTGGGCATGTCCGTCTCTAAAGAATCCTCCGCCGCCCTGTAACACTTCGCCCCGTGCGTGTCTTTCATCCACTGAAAGAAGAGGTCCTTCATCGTGGAAGTCAAAGTCACTCATATTGATCAGGTCAAGTTCGCCATCCAGGCCGGTTCCCATACCGTCATATGCGATCAGCCCGTTGAGAACGGCGGTCAGGACGCCGGCATGACGCCTCCTGACCTGCTGCTCGCCTCGCTCGGCTCCTGCGCCGCCTTCTACGCCGTCCAGTATTTGAAGACCCGCAATCTCGGCGAAAAGGGCGTCGAGGTCACGGTCACCGCCGAAAAACTCAAGCATCCCGCGCGTGTCGGCAACTTCGTCATCCGCGTCTCCGCGCCCGCCACGCTTACGCCGGAGCAGACTGAGGGCCTTTCGCGCTCCGTCCACGCCTGCCTTGTGCACAATACGCTGCTCCACACGCCGCAGATCTCCATCGAACTGGCCGTCGGTGAAGCAGCACCACAGCCCGCTTAATACCTGGGGGCAGAAGTTCGCACCACAAAAAATTGCTCTCATCCTGTGCGAAGCTCGGCGCGTTTTCTGCGCCGAGCACAGTCGAAGGATCTGCGGTGACTCCTCAGCGCAATTCTGACGCACCACACGCAATCAATTCCGTCAGCCGTCCATCCGTGTGCCGTGGGTCACTGCCCACAGGTGCGGCCCGGCCTATCCTCCAATTTCAGAATGCGGCGCTCCTTGCGACGCATTCCCTGTGAACGCACTCCGCGCTCTGCACCGGTAAACTGCGCGGTCCGCATCGCGGCGTCTCCTGACGCCAGAAAGTGAGACGAACATGCCGAATTCCGAATCCACATTGCAGGACCCATCCCACACCGCCGCCTCCGCTCAACCCGCGTCCCTGCCGCGCCTCGGCATGCCCGCTCCGCTCTTTGAGGCCGTCACCACGCACGGCAAAATCCGCCTCGATGACTACCACGGCGGATGGGTGGTTCTCTTCTCCCACCCCGCCGACTTCACCCCCGTCTGCACCACCGAGTTCATGGCCTTCGCCGCCATCGCCCCCGAGTTGCGCCAGCGCAACGTCGAGCTGCTCGGCCTCAGCATCGACAGTCCCACCTCGCATATCGCCTGGGTGCGCAACATCAAAGAAAAGTTCGGCATCGACATCCCGTTCCCCATCATCGCCGATCTGAATAAGGAAATCGCTACGCTCTACGGCATGATTATGCCCGGCGAAAGCAAAACTGAAACCAGCCGCTGCGTCTTCGTGATTGATCCGGTGGGCATCGTCCGCGCCATGATCTACTACCCCCTCACCACCGGCCGCAACACCGCCGAGATCATTCGCCTCATCGACGCGCTCCAGACCACCGACAAGCACCACGTCGCCACGCCCGCCAACTGGAAGACCGGCGAAAAGGTCATCGTGCCGCCTCCCGCCACCATGGAAGAGGTGGACGCGCGCCTGGAGGCCGGCTTCGAGTGTACTGACTGGTACTTCTGCAAGAAAGCTGTGTAAGGAAAGGTCCGCCATGGCATGTGTCGGCAGCAATGGAGAACTTACAGAGTCCGCGCGCAGAATGCTCGCGGCCCTGGAGAACCCGGCCACGCCCGAGCAAGTCGCCGCGCACACTGAGCTGCCTCTGTTCCGTGTGCGCGGAGGCCTGCGCGAAATGGCCGAAGCGGGACTCGTCGAGCTGAACGCCGGCGTCTATGCCTCCACGCAACAAGGCCGCGCGCTTTTATCCGCAAAACGTTAATGCGCGCTTCACATAAGTCAAGGATCGTCTCCCCTATAATTTGAAGGGAGACGCTTCTTCCCCACGAATGACCAGCCTCGAAAACTTCCGCCTAGTTGTCTTTCGCGCCGTGGCTGAGCAGCAGAGCTTCCGCAAGGCCGCCGAGGAACTCTACCTCACTCAGCCCGCGGTGAGCCTGCAGATCAAGGCCCTTGAAGAAGACCTGGGGGTGCAGTTGTTTGACCGCACCGGCTCCCGCATCGCACTCACCCCAGCCGGCGTAACACTGCTCGATTACGCCCAGCGCGTCCACGCGTTGCTGGTCCAGGCCGAGCAGCACGTCACCGCCCTCAGCGGTGAACATGCCGGCCATCTCGCCCTCGGCGCGTCCTCCACCATCGCGCAATATGTCCTGCCCCGCCTGCTCAGCGGCTTCTGCCGCGAGCATCCCCGCGTCCAGCCATCGCTCATCAGCGGCAACACCGAGCGCATTGTCGATGCTCTCCTGCAGCAGCAGATTGCTCTCGCCTTCATCGAAGGCCCCGCCCATAGCCGCGATGTCAAAACAGAGCCGTTCCTCGTCGACGAAATCGTGCTCATTGCCCCCGCATCCCACGAGTGGGCAGAGCGCGGCTCCATCTCTGCGGAAGAACTCCCCGCCGCACCTCTGCTCATGCGCGAGCGCGGCTCCGGCTCACGCCGCGTCCTCGAGCTCGCCCTCGAACGCCATCACATCAAGCGCACATCCCTGCGCATCGCCATGGAGCTCGATTCCACTGAGGCGATCAAGTCCGCCGTCGAAGCCGGACTCGGCGCTGGATTTGTCTCTCGCTGGGCCATCGCAAAAGACCTCCGCAACGGCAGAAGCTTCAAGATCGTGCCGGTCGAGAGCCTCCGCATCCATCGCGAATTCCTTATCGCCTACGCGTCCAGCCCCGGCCCGCAAGGACTCGCGCAGGAGTTCCGCCGCTTCGTCCTCTCCGCCGTCCAATCCTCAGCGAAGTCAGAAAAGGCACCGGCCGAATAATCCGCTTCAGCCCTTACTTCGCCCGCTTGTAAAACGGCAGCGCCACTCGCTTCGCCCGCACGCGATTCCCGCGGCACTCCACCACCATCTCCTCCATCGCCGCCGCGCCCGCGTCCACCAGCGCCATTGCGATATTCGTCTTCAAAAACGGCGCCGGCGATCCCGACGTGACCACGCCAATCTGTCGTCCGGCCGCATCAAAAACGGAGTACCCGTCGCGCGCAATCCCGCGCTCCACCATCTCCAGACCCACAATCCTGCGCTTCGGCCCGCCTGAAGCTTTCACTGCCTCCAAAGCGTCCCGTCCGATAAACGAACCCTTGTCCAGCTTCAGCCAGCGCTCCAGCCCCGCCTCCAGCACGTTGATCTCTTCAGAGATCTCGTGCCCATACAGGCTCATCCCCGCCTCCAGCCGCAGCGTGTTCCGCGCCCCCAGCCCGCACGGCCTGATGCCGAACTCCGCGCCCGCATCCAGCAGCGCCTCCCACACCTTCACCGTCGTCGCCTCGTCCGCGGGAATGTAGACCTCAAAGCCGTCCTCGCCGCTGTAGCCCGTGCGCGCAATCAGCACGTTCGCCACGCCCGCCACCGTGCCCCATGTGAACCAGTAGTTCCTAATCGCGCCCAGCTCCACCTTCGTCAGCTTCTTCAGCGTCTCCAGCGCACGCGGACCCTGCACCGCCAGTTGTGAGTAATAGGCCGAATAGTCGCTCAGGTGAATTCCCGGCCGGCCGCCCACCTGGCTGCGCATCCACGCATAATCCTTGTCCTTCGTTCCCGCATTCACCACCAGCAGATAATCGTTCTCGCTCAGCCGGTGCACCAGAATGTCGTCCACAAACGTCCCCCGCGCCGTCAGCAGCGCCGAGTAGTGCGCCTGCCCATCCTTCAGCCGCGAGGCATCATTCATCGTGATCTGCTGCACCGCGGCCAGCGCCCCCGGCCCGCGAAACTGAATCTCGCCCATGTGGCTCACGTCAAACAGCCCCACGCCCGTGCGCACCGCCATGTGCTCGGCGATCAACCCGCCACCGGGACACGGATACTCCACCGGCATATCCCATCCGCCAAAATCCACCATCTTTGCCTTCAGCGCGCGATGCGTGGCGTTCAGTGCGGTCTTCTTCAGGTCGGGCGCAACTGGAGCTGCGGAAGTCGTCATGGGTATTCCTTTCACGTGCGGTACGATACTCTACCCACGATAGGGACCGCGCCGCCGCAGGGTCAAACCCGCCATGCAGCCGCATCAAAAGCGCCCGCGCTCTGCCAGAGAGGAAAGACCATGAACCCGTTGCGTGGAATCCTCATGCTCATTGCCGCGGGCATCGCCTTCTACCGCGGCTGGAAGATCCACACCGGACACGCCTCGCTGCTGGGATACGCGCTGGGCGTGCTGTCACTGTGTCTGGCCGCTTGGCACTTTACCCGCCGGCCGCCGCTGCCCCGCTCCTGAGCGCAGAGCTACACTCAAATCACCCCACCCGCCCGGAGGTTCGCGCACTCCTATGCACTCGCTCTACAACCGAATCCAGGGCCGCAATCTCGACCGGCTCGCCGCGCTCAGCGATGGCATCTTTGCCGTCGCCATGACGCTGCTCGTCCTCGACCTCCACATCCCCACCGCCGCCCAGGTGCACGGCGAACGCGAACTATTGCTGGCCCTCGCCGCGCTCGGCCCGCAGTGGGTGGCCTATGGCATGAGCTTCCTCACTCTCGGCATCTTCTGGGCCGGCCAGCAGACCCAGCTCAACCACTTCGGAGAGGGCTCGCGCGACCTCACCTGGATTCATCTCGGATTCCTCTTCGCTATCACTCTCATGCCGCTCTCCACACGCCTGCTGGCCGAGTTCATCACCTACCGCACCGCCCTCGGCATTTACTGGCTCAACATATTCGCGCCCGGCGTCATGCTCTATTGGAGCTGGACCCACGCCACGCATCACAACCTCATCAAGCCCGACACCCCCCAGCAGATTCGCGGCAGCATCTGCCGTCGCGTGCTCATCGCGCAGTCCCTCTACGCCGCCGGAGCAGCCCTCTGCTTCCTCAGCACCTACGTCAGCATTGCCGTGATTGTGCTCGTGCAGTTGAATTACGCCATCGCGCCCAGATTCCGGCAAACAAAGTCTGCCTGATGCCCCTTCGGCCTATCTACCCCGTCCCCCGCCGTTTCACTTCCGCCGCGCGCGCCAGAACGAACTGACCGCTAAATAAAGGAACACCACCACCACAATCGCGGACGCGACAAATGTGCGGTGATCCGCCCCGTGGGCATAGCTCTGGCGCGTGCGCCACAGCGTGGGCCCAAACACCAGCACCGGCAGAAAGAAGAAGACCCCTGTCACCTCAAGCCACAGGATTCCTCCCACACGCTGAAACGGCCGCAGAAATCCACCCACGCCGCGCGCCACTCCCTGCCCGGCTCGCCCCACAGTTTGTGCGGGACTTTGTCCAGCGTTGTATGCGCTCGCCGCTCCAGGCCCGGCGGCTGAAACCGGCGCACTTGCAGACGTGCCGCCGCTCATGCGCTGGCTCGCCATGCGGCCCGCCACTCGCAGTCCCACCCCCAGCACCCGCCCAATCTTCTCAGGTCTCATTTCGATATGATGGTAGCAGCGGCAGACGCGGTTACGCTCGGCGCGCAATTTGCTCGCGCCCCGGTTGCCCCTAGCGTCCTGTCGCAGTAATGTAATGAGAACTCAAGCCGCTTCCCGCGCCGTCTACCCGCGCTGGCCGCCGCACCGGAGGTAAACTTGGCGCCTCGTCGTGACTCACACCTGCGCGAATTGATTCAACAGCTCGGAGAAGCCATCCACGAATCTGTCATTGAAAGCGAACAGATCGCCGGCGTCGTGCAGGATATTCGCAAGTACGGCTTCGATGTGCTCCTGATGCTCGAGGCCACCATCGGCCTCAACGAGGTCAGCGCCCAGGATTCTGAAGGCGAAGCCGGCGCCCCGGGCGCCGCCGGACCATTCACGGCCAACGACCTGAGCTTCCTGCGCTCGCTGCGCATCGCCATTGAAGGCGACGAAGATGAAGGCCAGAAGGACGAAGGCCGGGATGAGGCCCAGGCCGGGTAGCCATTCCAGCCCATTGAGCCCCGCTCCTGCATTTTTCCGGAGGGGAATCATCGCCCTCGCCGTTACTATGGATGCGGCAATGGAATGAAAAAGCTTCCCCCGAGGTTTTCGCCGCATCGGCGCGTATGCGCATGTTGCACGGTGCGCGCGTCCTGCCTCCTTGGACCAGTTCGTGACGTCGCCTTCATTCCCGCGTTCAAAGCGATGGTGCTCGCATGACCGCAACACTGATCCTCGACGCATCCCTGCCCCTCCTGCAGCAGATCTTCACACCCTTGTCGCCCTCCGAGCAGTTGCAGCATACGCCCAACCTCATCCTTGCTGTTTTGCTGTGCTCGCTGGCGACGGCCTACC
>JAJZGF010000082.1 GCA_021805025.1 Acidobacteriota bacterium | reverse complement strand
AACGCTGGTCAAATACATTGGAACTGAATGCGTCAGAAAATGGCCATACACAATCCGAAGATTCGGAATTGTCTTCAGGGCTCGAATATAAAGGCTTTGATCGTGCGCCGAAGTTGGATTATATGGCCTTGCGCTCACCCGCGCGGTGAAGTAGTGGATCTCCTGCACTGTATCGGTAGGAAGCAAAAGCTCAGACAGCAACCTCAAGTCGAGCCATTTATAAGGGGTTCTTTTCAGAGCACCGTAGTAAAGGTTAAAGCCATCAACGTATACATTCACAAGTGCCATTCTGCTTCGATCCTCTCCCTCCAAGGGTTCAAGATGAGGAGTACTGTATATGCAAAATTACTTCTGTATGCTTTATTACTTTTGTATGCTATATTAGCTATAGAGAAACTCCCCCTGCCCCTTGGTGGGTAGGAAGCGAAGCCGGCCTGATGAAGGTCGGCTTCAGTGTTTCGCAGCATATGTAGAACGCCTTCACACTAGCTCGCTGCGGCCGGAGATCCCGAGCTCCTTCACAATCTTTCCCACATCCTGCGAGTGGTCCCGGTGCGCAATCAGCAGCGCGTCGTCCGTGTCCACAATCACCAGGTTCTCCACGCCCACCAGCGCCACAAACTTCTTGGGGCTGTAGATGTAGTTGTTGCCCGCTTCGATCGTGATATGCCCCTCTGTCTCAGCCACATTGCCGTCCCCGTCGCCGCGCAGGCGCGTCTCCAGCTGGTACTCGTAGAGCGAGGCCCACGAGCCCAGATCGTTCCAGCTGAACTCCGCCGGCAGGCAGTAAAGATGCGACAGATGCTCGCCCTTCGCCGACCGCGGTTCCAGCACCGCGTAATCGACCGAGATGTTTTCGCACTTGGCATAGAGTTCATGAAACACCTGCTCGAAACTCGGCGTCCCGTAGGCTGCGGCAATCTTCTCGAGCAGCGGCGCCGTCTCCGGCAGGTGTTCCCGCACCGCGTTCGCCAGCGTGCGCGCTGACCACAAAAACATCCCCGAATTCCAGTAGTAATTTCCCGCCGCCACAAATTCCTCGGCGCGGTTCTGGTTCGGCTTCTCGGTAAACCGCCGCACATGCAGCGCGACCTCGTCTCCGGTGTAGTCGCCCGTCTCAATGTAGCCGTAGCCCGTCTCGGCGCGTGTCGGCTCAATGCCCAGCACCACAATGTTCTCGCCCGCCGCCGCCAGCGCAATCCCCTTCTGCAGCGCCTTCAGGAACCGCGGCTCATCGGCGATCACGTGGTCTGACGGAAACACGCCCAGCACCGCGTCCGGATTCTCGCGCTCAATCAGAAATGCAGCCAGCCCGCACGCCGGCGCCGTGTTCCGCGCCATCGGCTCCTGCACAATCTGCCGCGCGGGCACACCCTTCAGTTGGTCAGCAATCTCATGCGCCAGAAATTCGTTCGTGATCACCCACGTCTTTTCGACCGCCGCCAGCGGCTTCAGCCGCTCCACCGTCTGTTGAATCATGGATCTCTCGCCATCCAGGGCAAGAACCTGCTTGGCGCGGGCGCGGCGAGACCGGGGCCAGAAGCGGGTTCCGCTGCCTCCGGCAAGGATCACTGGGCGAAAATCGATGGCTTTCTGCATGGAAAACCCATCCTACGCGACCGAAGGATGGTTTGCACAGGGATGGACGACACTTTTTCAGCAGGCGAGACACACCCGCGCAAAAAGGCCCGAAAGCCAGTTCTGCGCAACCTCCGGGCCGGTTTACTTCGCTCTCCTGCGCGCCTGCTAGGCCAGTCCCGTCAGAAACGCGCCCATCCGCCTCGTTCCCTCGTCAATGGTCTGCTTGGTCACCGGATACGACATCCTGATGTGCTCGCCGGTCCCGAACGCCTCGCCCGGCACCGTCACCACGTGCGCCTCGTGCAGCAGCCGCGTCGCCAGCTCCGTCGCGGTCTTGATGCCGCCCTTGCCCAGATACTTCGAGATGTTCGGATACACGTAGAACGCGCCCTCGGGCTTCGTGCAGCTCACCCCGGGAATCTCAGCCAGCTTCTTCAGCATGTAGTCGCGCAGGTCAATGAACTCCGCGCGAAACTCCGCCACACACTCCTGCGGCCCCGCCAGCGCCGCAATCGCCGCCTTCTGCACAAAGCTCGTCGCGTTCGACGTCGACTGCGACTGCAGCTTGCTCAGATTCGCCGTCACCGCCTTTGACGCCAGCGCATACCCCGCGCGCCAGCCCGTCATCGCATAGGTCTTTGAGAGCGACCCCAGAATCACCAGGTGCTCCTTGGCCCATGTATACGAGGCACCGCTCACCGGCTTGCCCGCGTAGTTCAGATACACGTAGCATTCATCCAAAAGCAGGAAAATCCCGCGCTCGTGCGCCAGATGCACAATCCGCTCCAGGTCCGCGGCGCTCACCACTGAACCCGCCGGGTTCGACGGCGAATTCAGAATGATCGCCTTCGTCCGCGGAGTAATGGCCTTTTCAATCGCGTCCGCCGTGATGCGGAAGCTCTCCGCCTCGCTGGTCTCCAGAAACACCACCCTGCCGCCCGCATACTGGATGATGTCCTTGAAGCTCACCCAGTACGGCACCGGCAGAATCACCTCGTCGCCGTGGTCCACGAGCACCTGGATGGCGTTGAACAGCGCCAGCTTGCCGCCGGTCGTGAAAATCGCCTCATCCAGCCCGTAGTCCGAGCCGAAATCGCACGCATGGCGCTCGATAATCGCCTTGCGCACATCGGGAATCCCCGGCACCACCGTGTAGCGGGTAAAGTTCGCCTCAATCGCCGCCACGGCCGCGTCTTTAATATGGCGCGGCGTCGAAAAATGCGGCTCGCCGGCCCCAAAGTCCACCAGGTTCGCGCCCCCGGCGCGCAGCTTGGCGGCCTCGGCGGCCACAGCCATGGTTGCGGAAACTTCAATGCGGCCGATGCGCTCGGCAAAGACTTTTGCTGGGGCGGAAACTGTCATGATGCTTCTATCTTTACAGATTTTCCGCCAATGACCAAGCCCAACTCCCTCAGAAACGCAGCCCATTTCTCGGTTTTCAAGCGCGAGAGTGAGTGCCGCATTGCCTGCCCCCCGGGCAAAGTGAAAGAAGCCGGCATCTGAGACCTGCGAGACCGCAGACCTCTCTCCGCCCCTCCGCGCAACCCCCGGCGATGCAAAGATGCGGATCCTTCCGTAGAATCCCTGCTGAAGAAGAATGTATGCAAAGCCTGTCGCGGCAGGCCGGGGAATTGCGAAAGGAAGACATGGACCCTCTCTGGACCAGACGAAAGTTTCTCAACCGCGCCGCCGGCTCCGCCTGTGCTCTTGCCGTTGCTTCGCCCGGACAAACCCCAGAGCCCGCGGCCCCGGCATCCTCGCCTCTTAGGGGACGCTTCGTCACCCATATCTCGGTCGTGCGGGTAAACCAGATCGAGGTCACTCCCAGCCGCTCCATCGGCGAAGACGAGGCCCCCGCGAACAGCCCGCAGCATATCCGCTCCCGCCGCGAAGCCTTTGCACGCGGCTGTCCCGACGGCAGAATGACCTGGGCCATCAGTTGGCTCGCGCTCAATGACACCCGCCCGGAATACCAGGAGGCGCGCCGCTTGCTCGCTTCCTATCAACGGCAGTATGGCGACGAGATTACCTTCATCCCCGGCGGCTATTTCGCGCCCATGTATGACACCCGTAAACATATTCGCGACACCATTCACAACGCCCTGCAGATGATCTCGAAGATGGTGGGCAACGGCTATCGCCCGCAGTCTCTGGTCGCGGGCTTTATGGATGCCGAGAACCAGCGCTACCTCGCCACTGAAGAGGGTATCCATGTATGCCAGGGCCAGATCTGGAGCCAGCACGGCATTGACAACGGCGATGGCGACGGCGGCATCTGCTATCCCTACTACCCCAGTCGTGACCACTATTTGAAGCCCGCCCAGGGCCCCGCCGACTTCATCGACTGCGTCTGCCTCGATGGCTGGACATGCGATTTCCTCGCAGCCCGTCGCAACGGCTTTCAGGGTGGATTCAACAGCCGCATGGGCGTGGGCCCCATCGAAACAGTGCAAGATCTGGGAGAACAGGTGGGCCGCAGGGAGATGATCGATACCACCGCGATGCACTTTGACGCGGGCCACGCCCTCAACGGCTTTGGCTGGGTCACAGGAATTTGGGAGGTCTCCATCGGCCACGACCCGGACCTCGCCTGGTGGCTGCAATCCATCAAAGAAAGATGGCCTGACACCAGGGTGATTACCGAAGGTGAGTTTGGCATGGAGTGGCGCAGGCACGTGCCCAGCAACGCGTCGCTCAACTACCGCTTCGATGCCAAAGGAACCGGCGCGCCAGGCTCAGAGAAAGAGTTGGAAATCCGCTGGTTCATGAACCGGGAGTTTCGCCTCGCACTGCTCGATAACTGGGTAACCGGCAGTCCCCGCATGGTTGTCGACTTCACCCGATACGACTTGCCCGCGCACGAACCCCAGGCGCTGCAGCGGGAGTGGAGCCTGATGAACGTCTTGAACCAGAAGGGCACGCGGCCCCAGGATAGGCCCATCCGCCTGGGCCAATTGCCTCCCGACGACCGCCAGCGCATCTTTGCACGGTACCCGGAGTTGAAGCGGTGGGCGTAGACGGATGGCCTGCGTGTACACTCCTTCCAAACCGTTCCCACACCGGCCTCTCGCGGGTTACCATGTTGCCTGCTTTACTTCGTCTGCAGAGTCGTAGGATGAAACGAAAACTCGCCGGGCTTCTGCTGCTGTTTGCCCTTGCACGCATCGCCGGCGCAATGGAGCCGGTTTGCTCCTTGCGCCAGCCCCGCCTTCGCGTCAACCGGCCAGACATCTTTACAGATCAGCAGGAGCAGTGGCTCGGCGACGCCCAGGCCGACATGGTTGAGCCGCGTTACACCCTCTTGCCCCCGGACCAGAGTGCGTATCTCAACGAAATCGGGCAGCGCATTCTCGATCAGCTCCCGGCCACCTCGATTCATTACACCTTCCGCGTATTTGAATCTGCCGAGTTGCGCGCCTTCTCGCTCGCCGGCGGGCACATCTACATCAGCCGCAAGCTCCTCATGGACGCGCGCAACGAGGACGAGCTGGCGGCGATGCTCGCGCAGGAGATCGGCAGGATCTACATTCACCACTCGGCCTCTGCGGTCACGCGTCGCTTGCGGAGGCTCATGCACGTCAAGCAGCTCGGGGACCGCGCCGACGTCTACGACAAATTCCAGCGCATGTTGAACATTCCTCCCGACGAATACTCCGTCTTGTCCCTGGACGAACAGCAGAGCGACGAACTCCTCGCGGACCGCGTCGGCATGTGGGCCATGATCAAGGCCCATTACAACCCGCGAGCCTTCGCCGTCTTTCTTGATCGCATCAACGACAACGGAGGATACACCGGCAATCTCTTCACCGACGCTTTTGATCTGACGCCCGAAATCAGCCTCCGCGTGCGCATGGCGCACAAGCTCATCTCTTCGCTGCCAGGGAGTTGTCGCGACCCGCGCCCCATCTATCGTCCTGACTTCCAGCCCTTTCAGCAGGCAATCCGGCAGCAGCGCATCGATCCCATCCTCCCCGCCGCGCCGGGGCTTGCCTCCGTTCCTCTGCAGCAGCCCATGAATCCAGCGCTGGAAAACGTCGCCCTCAGCCCGGATGGCAAATACGCGCTCGCCCAGGATACATATCAGATTCACGTCCTCAGTACCGCGCCCCTGCAGTTGCTCTTCTCCGTCGATGCCCTCAATGCGGAGATGGCCCAGTTCACACCCGATTCCCAAGACCTCGTCTTCCATTACAACGATCTCCACGTCGAGCGATGGCAGTTGGCCTCGGGCCGGTCGGCGGATATTCAGGACTTTGTCGACTACGCCGGATGCGTGCAAACAAGTCTCTCGCCCGATGGTCACGTGCTGGCCTGCGTCAGCTACTTCGAGGACTCCGTCTGGTTGAAGCTCGCCGACATCCGCACCGGCCAGATGCTCTATCAGAATCTGCACTTCTTCGATGACTACGGCAGCCTCGGCAACTCCAATGCCCGCATGACCCCAACATTCCAGGCCCTCATGCGCTGGTCGCGCGATGGACGCTATTTCGTCGCCACATCGGGCACCGTCGCCATGGCCTACGATCTCCAAAATCACACCACCGTCCACCTCGGCGGCGCACTCTCCGGCCTGTCGCAGGAGAGGTTCTCCTTCGTCGGGCCCGGCAAAATGCTCTCCACCTGTGACTGGAGCATCAAAACCGGCGCCGCCAATGAAACCTACACCATGTGCTACACCACATTTCCCGGCGGGCAAAAACTTGGCGAGTTCCAATTGCCGCCCGGCTGGCTCACAAGCATCGCGGGGAAAGACAGCCTGCTCTTTGGCCCGGCCAACAAAGCGGCAGCAGTGCTCCTCGATCCGGCTACGACCCAGGTCCGCAGAGAGTTCCGGATTGAGACCGTCGATCTCCTCGGCGACGAACTCGCTGCAGAAATCCCCACCGGCGGCATCGGCATTGGAAGCCTGCACGGCACCCTCCAGCAGGTCGCCCTCCCTGTGACGCCGCTCTCTGTGGTCGAGGCAAACGCCTTCAGCATGAATGGCCGCTATCTCGCTCTCTCCGACCGTGCGCGCGGCGCAGAGTGGGATCTTTCCACCGGCAAACGCATGGCCGTCACCTCGCCCTTTCGCGCCGTCGCCATCACTGACTCCGGCAGCCTTCAGGCCGCGTTCGTCTCCCACGAGCTGAAGCCTTCCAGCGATCCCAGCCTCGACAAGCTCACACACAAGTACGTCTTCGGGTTATCCCGCCTCGGCGACCCCTTGCAGTTCGGCTCCGTTCGGCTTCGCTTCAGGCCGCTCAGCCCACTGCAGATCATCAATGCGGATGTCGATATGGAAGGCTCCGACGCGCAAACCGAGACGAGACTTTGGACTTTGCGTTTTCTCTACACCGTTCCTCAGATGGTGCAGGCCGATGACGACAAGATCCTCTTTGTCATGGACCGCGAAAGTCCGACCGGCCTTGATCGAGCCAGCCGGCACGGCGTCAAGGTGATTCACACCGTGGACCTCGGCTTTCAGTTCCTCAACCCCCAGGGCACACTCGTCGAAGTGATTGCCAATCGCACCGGCAAGACGGAGCATGCGCTCCTCTCGCCCCAGCTTGGTTCCAACCAGATCGACCAGCGTACCGCGAGCCTGTTTGGCAGCTACCTGGCAGTTTACGGAAATAGCAACAACACAACCGTCTATCGTGTCTCCGACGGGGCCCGCCTCGTCGCCTTCTTCGGGCGCGCGCTCGCCGGCGACGACAGCCTGGGCATGGTCGCAGCAACCAACCGGCTTCAGGAACTAAACATCTACGATTGTGCAAACGGAGGACTCCTGGCGCACTACCTCCTGGACCAGGACGTGATCGCGGCGCGCTTCGTTCCGCAGCTCAAGCAACTGCTCGTCCTGACCGCCGCGCAGCACCTCTACCGCATCGACCTTTCCACGCCTGGCCGGTAGCCGGTTCTCGATTCTGTCCAAGCCCCCGTCGCGGCAGCTCCGGCCTTTGGCCCGTACAACAGCCAGCCGGTAAAACTCGGCACGCCCCCGAGGCGTAGCTGCGCCGGACGATGATGCGGCTGACACACACGGCGACGATGGATGCCACAGGATCGGTAGCCCCTTCGCGCCTTTTGTGAGCAGTGGAGGAGTGAGGGCCTCGACCGACGGCTTTTGTCGCAACTTCGAACCCAACAGAGCAGAATCCCCAAATCACTTGCTGAGCCCACCACCCGCGCCGCCCAGCTTCGCCCTCCCGTTGTGCGCGCTCCGCAGGCGCACTGCGGGGAATATAATTTTGCGTAGCCGGAATGGTGCGAGTATGCTCATTCCGCGAGGCTGCATGACCTTCGTCCATCGCACTCTTCTTTTCCTCGCACTTCTCTGCGCAACTCCAAGCCTTCATGCCCAATCGAGTGAGTCCGCGCTAGCTCAGCGGCTCAATAGCCTTTCCTCCGCCTCCGCGCCGCAACGGCCGGCGCAGAGCCTGCAGATTGCCGCTGCCATTCGCGGCCTTCCACCGGGCCTGCGCAAGCTCCAGCTTGCGGACACTCTCAGCTTCCTGGCGATCCGAAACGATCCCGGCCCTGCGGCGCTGCAAGCCGTTGCTGACACCCTGGCGCAGGCGCTGGCCGATTATCCGGTGGTATCAGAGAACGGCGACCAGCCGCCCACGCCCTACTTCGACCTGGCCCGGCTGGCTCGCTACGACCACGTCCGCGTTACGTTGGACAACCCTCTCTACAACCGTGCTGCCCGGTCGCTGGCCGACAGCGACGCCTATCTCCAGCAGGCCGACTTCACTCTTAAGGACCTGGCGGGCCGGGATGTCACGCTCTCGAAACTCCGCGGCAAGGTCGTACTGGTTAACTTTTGGGCCACCTGGTGCGGGCCCTGCCGCCTCGAGATGCCGGACCTCGATCAGGTCTACGCCCGCTTTCACTCCAGGGGCCTGGAGGTTCTGGCTATCTCGAACGAAGACCCTGTGAAGGTCGAGGCTTTTGTAGCCAGGATGGGCTTTCGCGTGCCGGTCCTGCTGGACCCCGGCGCGCAAACCGGCAGGCGGCTGCACATCGACAGCCTTCCCAGAACCTTTGTCCTTGACCGCCACGGCAAGCTGGCCGCGGTAGCCATTGACCAGTGTTCCATGCGCCAGTTTCTCCAGATGCTGGCCGCCGCCGGGCTTCATTCCTGAACCCTCGCCAGCCGGCGAAGCCACACAATCGCACCACTGCCCTCATCGACATCGCGCACTGGAGCAGCGCACCGCACCGGCGAGGCACAGGCCAATCCGGGCCTAGATAGAGCTAATCCGCCCGCGTAGCCGCTTGATCACGTTCGGCGGCACCAGCCCCGTCACGTCCCCGCCAAAGCTGAAGACTTCTTTCACCATTCGTGAGCTTACAAACGAATAGCGCCCGGCCGGCTGCAGAAAGACCGTCTCGATCTCCGGAGCAAGCCGCCGGTTCATCAGCGCCATCTGGAACTCGTGCTCGTAATCGGAGATCGCGCGAATGCCGCGCAGCACCGCCGTGGCGCCCTGCTGCCGTGCAAAGTCCACCATCAGCCCATCAAAGGTGGCCACGCTCACGTTGCCCAGCGATTTGGTCAGATCGCGCAGCATCTCCACCCGCTCCTCCACCGTGAACAGCGGATTCTTGACCGGATTCTTGAGAATGGCGACCGTCAGGTGCTCAAACAGCTTGGACCCGCGCTGAATCAGGTCCAGGTGCCCGTTGGTCGGCGGATCAAAGGTACCGGGATAAAGTGCCTTCACGCTCATTGCAGCGGCTCCACGTGGATTCTAGCAGCGCGGGTTGGGCAGTCCGATCCGGAAAGTCTCGTCTTGGCGATAGGCTCAGAGCTCATGGCGCTAAAAAATCTTTCCGTCCAGGCCCACCACAAAGGGAATGGACGCAATCTGCTGCCGCCTGATCCCTTCATCGTTCGTCACAAACACATCGGCCCGCGCAGTGATCGCCGTCGCCACATGGATTGCATCTGCTGCCTTCAGTCGAAGCCCCGCTCGTACGCGACTGTAGTGATCCGCAACGTCCAACGTAAATGGCACGAGCTCGATCTCACCGCCCTGCATGAACTCTGTCAGCTCATTGACTACTCTGTGATCTTCCTTTCTTCGCGGCAACACCAGAAGCTCGCCAAACGTGAAGACACTCGTGCAAATTGTGTCATTCCTGCGCAGGCACGCCTCATAGGCCTCTTGCGCCATCCCGCCAAACTGCGGATTTCCTTCCAGTAGATATACAAACACCATCGTGTCCCAATAAACCCGGCTCAAGCGACTTCCCCCCTGGATGGCGATTTCTTGGCCTCATCTTCCGGAACCACCGAACCAAAATCCTCCCGCAAACGCCGAATAAATGCTTCTCCACCTCCAGCCTCGCGATACATCTCTCCACATATCCCGAACAGCGCCCGAAGTCCCCCCCGGGGCCTCGCTTTCTGGGCGCCCTCAACTGCCATCCCGCCCTCCGGCAAAATCCGGTACACAAATTCAACCGTGGTGCTCGGGCCTCCTGAAGGTGGCCCGCCACGTTTCTCGGTTAGCTCCAGCCCAGCCTGCTCCAGAAACTCCCGCGAAGACAATGTCGAAAAAACCGATGGAGTCCGATTCGTCCATCCCAACTCCTTCTGCACACGACCAACCTTGAGGCGAATCGCTTTCTCGCCCCTCTTTCTTGCCGGCTCAACATGCTGGGAAATGACGTACCTCCTGGTTTCTTCTGTCGGTCTCATACATTCCTCCTACAATTCACAATTACACTACCTTCATTCCTTCACTGTCAAGCGAAAAAGGCGGCCGTAAGGCCGCCTTTTGTTTGCTTCTCCGGTCAACTTATCCCCGCCGCCCCCGTACGGCTTCCTTGGCCTCAGCGGGACCGCTGGCTGGCACCTCGGGAATCTCGGCTTTGGCCTGCCCGATGCCCAGCTTCTTGCGAACCTCGCCGTCCATCTTTGCAAAGATGTCGCGGTTGTCTTTGAGGAAGGTACGGGTGTTTTCCCTGCCCTGCCCGATTCGCTCACCCGCATAGCTGTACCACGCGCCGGACTTCTCCACGATGTTGTGCGCCACCGCCAGGTCCAGCACGTCGCCCTCGCGGCTGATGCCCTCGCCATAAAGAATGTCGAACTCGGCCTCGCGGAAGGGCGCGGCCACCTTGTTTTTAACAATCTTCACTTTCGTCCGGTTTCCCGTGACGGCATCCCCTTCCTTGATCGCCGCAATGCGCCGGATATCTACGCGCACTGACGAATAAAACTTCAGCGCGCGCCCGCCGGTCGTCGTCTCCGGGTTGCCGAACATCACGCCGATCTTCTCGCGAATCTGATTGATGAAGATGAGCGCCGTGCGCGACTTGGAGACCGTTCCCGTCAGCTTGCGCAGCGCCTGCGACATCAGCCGCGCCTGCAGCCCCATGTGCGATTCGCCCATCTCGCCGTCCAGTTCGGCCTTCGGCACCAGCGCCGCCACGGAGTCCACCACCAGCACGTCAATCGCCCCCGAGCGCACTAACGCCTCCGTGATCTCCAGGGCCTGCTCACCGCTATCTGGCTGTGAAACCAGCAGGTTATCCACATCAACGCCCAGCTTTTTGGCATAACCGGGATCCAAAGCATGTTCAGCATCCACGAAGGCCGCCAGGCCGCCCATCTTCTGCGCCTCGGCAATAATCTGCAGCGTAATGGTCGTCTTGCCCGAGGACTCCGGCCCAAAAATCTCGGTTACGCGGCCGCGCGGGATACCGCCAACGCCCAGCGCAGCATCAAAGCTGATGGAACCGGTCGAGATGACCGCGATCGGCAATAGAGCCTCGCGCGACCCTAGTCGAACAATCGACCCTTTGCCAAACTGTTTTTCGATCTGTGAAAGGGCTAGTTCGACTGCTTTTGCGCGGTCATCGGCGACGGCCATTGAGGCTCCTCAAGGATTGCTTGGCCCGCGCGGCCCCGGATGGAGAAAGACAAAAAACACGCTGCGGACTGCATTGGATTTCGTTCGGATTGTAGCAGGACGAGACACAGAAAGACAGGAAAATGAGCGAAGAAAAAGAGAATAAAAGCCGCGCGCGCCGAACCAAGGTAAGGGTGCCGGCAACGATGCTCCAATTTCTCATCTTTTGAACTGCAGAAGGGAAACCCATGATCCGTCGCTTCCTCCGTGCAACGTCACAATTCGCTCTGGCTCTTGGAGTCGGGCTCGTTCTTTTCTCTGGCTCCTGCCGGTCTGTGGCCCAAAGCGCTAGGGGAGTAATCCAGCCCACAGTTGCTCCAACGGCAACTGCCGCGGCAGGGACGCGCGCGCTGACCATCGATGTCGAAGTCACCGACAAGCTCGGTCATCACCTGCGTGGACTGCAGGCCTCGGACTTTTCCCTGCTCGACAATAACCAGCCGCAAAAACTGGTCGGCTTTCGGTCCACTGAGGCCGTCCGCCAGGCTGCCAATCAGGTCCGCGTCGTCATTATCGTTGACATGATCAACTCGGATTGGGACACCGTCTCCCGTGAGCGCGAGCAACTCATGGAGTTTCTCACCGAGGACAAGGGCCACCTCGCCCATCCCACCTCCGTCGCCATGCTCACGGACGATGGCCTCAAGATCGAGCGCCTCACCACCATGGACGGAAACGCTATGGAGGCCGACCTGAACGGCACGAATTCCGTCTTCCGGCTGATCGGCAGGAACACCGGATTTTATGGAGACGTGGACCGCATGGAGATGTCGCTCAGCCAGGTCAGCCAGTTGGCTGCCTTTGAGTCCGAGCAACCGGGGCGCAAGCTTTTCCTCACAATCAGCCCCGGCTGGCCGCTGCTGGATTGGGTCGGTATGCAGGAAGATATGAAGCAGCGTGCCTGGACCTTCGACTCAGACGTGCAACTCACCAATGGCCTGCGCGACGCGCACATCACACTTTACGCTCTGCAGCCCTACGAACTGGGCCGCGTGAATCCGTTTTACTATCAGACCTACCTTAAGCCTCCGGTCAATGTCGGGGATGCTATTTATCCGGATCTCGCGCTCCAGGTTCTGGCAGAGCACTCCGGCGGTCGCGTGCTGGTCACCGGCCATGGCGTGACTGAAGAAGTCAACGATGCCATGCGCGATGCGAACGCCTACTATGCGCTATCTTTCGATGCTCCGGCCGCCACGCACCCCAACGACTATCACGCTCTGCAGGTCAAGGTGGATAAGCCCGACGTCACCGTGCACACGAATGTCGGCTACTACCTCGACACACAACCGACAGAGAGCGTAAAAAAATGAACCGGCTCGATGGAGAATACCCGGAAGTCTCCGACGGCGGAAATGCTACGCGCTGTATGCGCCAATGCGTGTCTCACGGCTGGTGAGAGCATCGCAGGACCGGTCCACTGCTTCGTAATCGGCGTCGTGGTCCCTGCGAAAAGCTCGGAAGGCTTCTTCGTTCGTCCAGCGGTCGATGGTGAGATAGCCGCCGGGGATATACGCATCGCGCAGAAGCTCCGTGCCGCGGTAGTCGGGAGAGACGCGGAACAGCTGCGCCCATGCACCCTCTGCGCCATAGGCGGCTTCAAACGCGGCCATCTTTTCCTCGACCACTTCAAACTGCCACACCACAACAAACATGCCTGCCCTCTATCTTCTTCTATCCTAACTCGCAGCCCATCGACCGTCCTGTTGGCGAAGATTCGTGCGCGCCGGCGGGCTTGCCTGCGCTCCATGCCTGCAGGTTCACCAATCCGCGGCAATCAAGCAGCCGGCATAGCCAGGCCCAGGTTCTTCCAGATGCGCAGCGTGGGCTCCGCCTGGTTGATGGTATAAAAATGCAGTCCCGGCGCTCCATTGCGCAGTAGCGTCTCACACAGGCGAGTCACGACTTCCAGGCCGAAGTCGAGCAGCGCGGCCTTGTCGTCCTGCAGTTCTTCCAGGCGCAAGCGCACCCAGCGCGGCAAATCGGCGCCGCATCCCGTGCAGAAGCGCACCGTGTTGGCTAAGCCCGTGAGGGGCATGATGCCGGGTACGATCGGGATTGTGATGCCCGCCTTCGCGCTGCGCTCCACAAAGTCGAAGTAGGCATCGGCGTTGTAGAAGAGCTGGGTCAGCGCGCCGTCTGCGCCTGCCGCAACCTTGCGCCGAAAATTCTCGAAGTCCGCGCCGGGGTTGGGCGCCTGCGGATGCATCTCCGGATACGCCGCCACCTCGATCTTGAAAGCCTCCCCTTGCGTCTCCCGGATGAAGCTCACCAGTTCATTGGCGTAGTGGAACTCGCCCGGCGCAGCGGGACTCATCGCCGTCGCCGGCAGATCGCCGCGCAGCGCTACGATACGCTTGACACCAGCCTTGCGGTAGCGGCCAAGGTGCTCCGCGATATTGGCGCGCGTCGAGCCTACGCAGGTCAGGTGCGGCGCGGCCTCCACGCCCGTCTGCTCAGCTACGGTCAAGAGAGTTTCGTAGGTGCCGTCCTGGTCTGAGCCTCCGG
This sequence comes from Acidobacteriota bacterium, assembly GCA_021805025.1. Classification (GTDB taxonomy): domain Bacteria; phylum Acidobacteriota; class Terriglobia; order Terriglobales; family Acidobacteriaceae; genus Telmatobacter. The sequence goes on along the minus strand of JAJZGF010000082.1, from coordinate 1,698 downwards.
CCCCATGCGTGACCGAAAAGAAATTGGGGCGCAACGCGGCCAGGTGCGGAATCACGGTGCGCAGCTTGCTGACGCCCTCAGGAGTGCGCGGCGGAAACAGCTCTAACGAGATACTTCGCGACGGGTTCATACGCGGGCTTTCTGAAAATGACCGAATAAAGTGGGGCCGCTCTCGCGGCCCCGCCTGATGCTGCGTTTGCGGATTAATACCGGTAGTTCTCTGCCTTGTACGGTCCCGTCACCGGCACGCCCAGGTACTCGGCCTGCTTCGGGGTCAGCGTCGTCAGCTTCACGCCGATCTTCTCCAGGTGCAGCCGCGCAACTTCTTCGTCCAGCCTCTTTGGCAGCACGTAGACATCGACCTTATACGTGTCCTTGTGCTTCCACAGGTCAATCTGCGCCAGCGTCTGGTTGGCAAAGCTGTTGCTCATCACAAAGCTCGGATGCCCCGTCGCGCATCCCAGGTTCACCAGCCGTCCCTCGGCCAGCACAAAGATCCCGTGCCCATCGGGAAACTTGTAGAAGTCCACCTGCGGCTTGATGTTCAGCTTGCTCACGCCCGCCTCGCCGTTCAGCCGGTCCATCTGGATCTCGTTGTCGAAGTGCCCGATGTTGCACACAATCGCCTGATCCTTCATCTTCTTCATGTGCTCCAGCGTGATGATGTCCACGTTACCCGTGCAGGTGACGTAAATGTCGCCGCGTCCCAGCGTCTCTTCGATCGTCGTAACCTCGAAGCCTTCCATCGCCGCCTGCAGCGCGTTGATGGGATCAACCTCGGTCACAATCACCCGCGCACCCATGCCGCGCAGCGAGTGCGAAGACCCCTTGCCCACGTCGCCGTAGCCGCAGATCACAGCAACCTTGCCCGCCACCATCACGTCCGTCGCGCGCTTGATGCCGTCGGCAAGCGACTCGCGGCAGCCGTACAGGTTATCGAACTTCGATTTCGTTACCGAGTCATTCACGTTGATCGCCGGCACCAGCAGCTTGCCCTGCTCCATCATCTTGTAGAGCCGGTGCACGCCCGTCGTCGTCTCTTCTGAAACGCCGCGCCACTCCTTCGCCACCTTGTGCCAGTGCTGCGGGTCTTCGGCATGCACGCGCTTCAGCAGGTCCTTGATCACCTGCTCCTCGTGGTTGCCGCTCGCCGTGTTCACCCAGCCATCACCCTCTTCCAGCTCATAGCCCTTGTGAATCAGCAGCGTCACATCGCCGCCGTCGTCCACCACCAGCTCCGGGCCCTTGCCGCCCTTGTGCGCCAGCGCCTTGTAGGTGCAATCCCAGTACTCTTCCAGCGTCTCGCCCTTCCACGCAAACACCGGTACGCCTGTCGCCGCAATCGCCGCCGCCGCATGGTCCTGCGTCGAGAAGATATTGCAGCTCGCCCAGCGCACCTCCGCGCCCAGACTCGTCAGCGTCTCAATCAGCACCGCCGTCTGGATCGTCATGTGCAGCGAGCCGGTCACGCGCACGCCCTTCAGCGGCTTTTCCGCCGCATACTTGTTGCGGATCGCCATCAGCCCCGGCATCTCCTGCTCGGCAATGGTGATCTCCTTGCGGCCCCAGTCTGCCAGCGACATGTCCGCAACCTTGTAATCCGTTCCCGTTACTTCCAGCGTGCCTGTTGCCATTGCAACCTCCTCACATCGACGAATCGTGATATGTTGATATTAACCAGAAACCGACCATGCCGTC
>JAJZGF010000272.1 GCA_021805025.1 Acidobacteriota bacterium | reverse complement strand
ACTGCATACCTTCAAGGTGCTGCCCAAGCGCTGGATCGTCGAACGCACTTTCGCCTGGCTCAACTGGAGCCGTAGACTCAGCAAAGACTACGAACTCCGCCACACCTCGGCTGAAACGATGATCCACATCGCCTTCGCTCACCTGCTACTACGACGATCCACTTAGTTTCTGGACAGGTTCTAAGGACCGGGTAACGAGTGACAAGGTATTCTTCACTGGAGTTGACGGCGAGCGCACCTACCGCGCGATGGTCGGATACAGCACGCGAACGAACCCCACGACCGGCGTGAGCGCGAAACGCCACTGGCATTATGCCGTCCAGGCCCGCCCGCAGGTTCATCCCACGCTTGCGTATATTTTCAAATCGCACGTCCTCTTTACGAGCGACGGCAAGACGATTTGGGAGAGCAAGAAGAAGCTCGCCTCCGCGCGGCGTAGCCAGTGCAAATCCTGGTGGAACGACGAATGGCGCGACCGGGCGCTTGCCGCAGCAAATTATCTATGCGACGGTACAGACAAAATCACCCTGACGCTTGGAAGCAAGGCCACCCTCACTATCCCGCCAATGCCGGCGCTGTTTTGCAGCCCGGTATCGTATACCGATCCGCAGTTGCTGCGATTCTCGGAAGACGATGAGACCGCCGACGATTACGGTCGAGATACCGGCGACGAGGACGCTTTTGAAGATGACCCGGAAGGCGGTGCTGAGTGAAGGATCTCATCCACATTCCGGAGCCGCGACTATTGTTCAGACACAATCAGGCGACGGAAGACCCCCGCGACGGCCTCACATTGTTCGGGCCGCTCGACGAAAGCAAGCCGTATGGCATCAAGGCCGGCGTCATCGGCACGGAAACCGGCATCCAGAGTTTCGAGCGATGGGTGCAGTGGGTGCAGTGCCCGGTGTTCAACGCAACTCCGCTGCAAGGCCGTCCCCCATTTCCGGGCTTTGAGACCGTGTTTCGCTCGCGCTGGAACACCAAACCCCTGCTTTCGCTCTCGGTGACAGATGCTGAGATCGACGAATTCTTGTACCTCGACGAACCTCACCAACGTGTGTACGGAACGGTAGGCGTGTTTGCCAATCGCATCCTTGAGGTCATCCGCGAGGAGACAGAGAAACCCGAGTTGTGGTTTGTCGTGGTGCCCGACAAGGTGTGGAAGTATTGCAGGCCCAACTCCGTTGTCGAACCCGCAGTGCGGCAGGAAGCCATTAGAGCGTTTAAGAAAGCCAAACAGGCGAAAACGTTCTATGAGACGCGGTCTCTTTTCCCGCAGATGGATCGCGAGGCGGAGCCATACGTGTACGAAGAACAGTTCCACAATCAGCTCAAGGCCCGACTTCTGGACGCAATGGTGCTCACCCAGATCGTCAAAGAGAGCACGGTCTCGAATATCCACAAGCCCGGTGACGCTGACTTCGACAAGCGCGCCGCCGCACGACAGTCCGAAATTGCCTGGAATCTCTGCACAGCCATTTTCTACAAGGTAGGCGGGCGTCCTTGGAAAGTGGCGGATATCCGGGACGGCGTGTGCTATCTCGGCCTGGTATTCAAGAAAGATGATACGAGCGGAACCTCGAAAAATGCCTGCTGTGCGGCGCAAATGTTTCTCGATTCCGGAGATGGCGTGGTTTTCAAGGGCGCGCTCGGTCCCTGGTACAACGATGAGACAGGCGATTTTCATTTGAGCTATGCGGCTGCCAAGGCACTCGGAGAGCTGGCCATCAAGTCCTACACCAAGAAAGTGGGCGGGCCACCCAAAGAAATGTTCATCCACGGCAAAGTACGTTTCGAGGCCAATGAATGGCAGGGATTCATGGATGCCGCTGGAGCAAGCACAAACATTGTCGGCGTCCGTATTCAGGAAGAAAAGAACCTGAAGCTGTACCGCAAAGGCCAGAATCCGGTGTTGCGCGGATTGGCAAATATCCGCAGCCCGCGCAGCGCCCATCTCTGGACGCGCGGCTGGACACCACGCATTCAAACCTACCCAGGGCGGGAGGTTCCCAATCCGCTGATCATTGAAATCAGTAAAGGCGAGGCTGACATCAACTTGGTGGTGAGGGACATACTTGCCCTCACCAAACTCAATTACAACACCTGCATTTTTGGCGATGGCATGCCGATAACGCTGAAATTCGCGGACGCGGTAGGCGAGATACTGACTGCTGGTCCCATCAAGGACGTCCCTCCGCTGCCTTTTGGCCATTACATCTGAAACTTTTCTGGCGCGTGACGTCGATGATCACGTCCTCCCCGACGCGCTTACCAGTATTGGCCCAATCCTATGAAACGATAGGCCGAGTACATCTCGGGTACACAATTTGCTGTTCCTTGCGGTTCTTCGGATTTCTACCAGTACGATCCAGCGCCTATGGTTGCTAGTGACGCCGTTTTCAATGCCAACTTTCACGGCGATAACGTGAGGCGGAAGCCGACTCAGAATTGCTTGTCTTGCATGTGTTTGCAATCTCGATCATCTGCGCGCCGAGTACACTTCTGGGTACACAACCCGAATGCGCTACACGATTTATGCGCGAATCATCCAACACCCAGAATCCAACCCTCAATCTCAGCTTATTTTCGCTCCTCAGGCTGCAGAGCAGGATGCATGAATTTCCCAAGGGAGCCATTGCTGTCGGTGTCCCGCAGCCATGCAGTGACAGCAAAGGCATCTTGTTGATGAGGATCACGCCCGTCGCGCGGATACATCACGCTCCACAATGCGGGGTATACCTCCGCTAACATGTGCCGTCCATGCGGAACCTGCCAGCCGTCGAAGGGCCAAAAATGTACTCGCTCAGATAATAGCTGCCGGATTCGATGCAGCCAGGGAAGTCCTGCGTGCGTAGATTTCGCCACGGTCCCTTGCACGTCGAAATGGAAAACGGATTTCGCGCCGCCGCTTCTCATCTCCGTCAGGCGTCGCCATCGCCGGTCTCCGTCCCTCTCCGCGCCAAATCCGCAGAGTCCATCGCGGACAAAGTCAACGTAAACATGGTCACCGTCGGTCGGCCAGTGGCGATGGAAATCTTCCAGAAAGAACGGCCAATTCAGTGGCAGGCGGTGGCGCTCGAAATACTGGAGAGGGAAGGAAAACCCGTGATCAATTCCAACAAGTGTTGCTGGAGTCTCTCCCAAACGCTCCATCAACCACTCTGCGACATTGCGGCGGGTCCAGTATTTGCGTGGGCTGGGTGGAGGCATGATCTCAAATGCCGGAGTTTGCCGGTCTGCCATGTAAACCCTCAGCCCTTTCAGGCTGCTGATCGGCGTCTCTGCCCCCGAATAATCAATCCCCACATATCTCTCAAATAGCATGCCAGAAATGAGCTTATACTGCATTGCCCCAAGACCGCACGGAGCACTTGCTGGTTCTTTTGCGATCCATGAAGAAGCGGTTCCTCCGCGACCAAACTTGGAACCGTTTTTGGAACCGTTGCGCGCCGTATGTGCTCCAAAGACGCTTTCCGGCTCCGGTTAAGTCTATGAAAATCCAAGAACTCAAACTGTCCAACTCCGCCTGTTAACCGAAGGGTTGTAGGTTCGAGTCCTACCTGAGGAGCCAATCAATCACTTGCAAGCAATTGAAAGCAGCAGCAAGACGCGAAATCGGCTTGATCGCAGGCTATTTCGTCGTCGCTCACTT
>JAJZGF010000271.1 GCA_021805025.1 Acidobacteriota bacterium | reverse complement strand
GCGCGCTCCTCTTCACGATCGACTCTCGCCCATATGAGTATGTACTACAGCAGGCGCTCTCCGACCAGCAACTGTTGGAGAAGCAGATCGAAGACGAGCAACGCAAGATTGCCGCGGAATCAAGCAGTGTAGAGGCTGCACGAGCCACGCTGGTCGCCTCCCAGACTCAAACGCGCACTGTGGCCAGCGCTGAAGACGTTGCCACTGCCGCCGTGCTGCGCGCTCGCGCGGCCGTCGACGCTGCAGACGCACAAAGAAAACTTGCGAGCAGCGACTTGAACCGCATCGAGCCTCTATTGCGAAAGCAGTACGTCACAGTCGAGCAGGTCGATCAAGCCAGAACCAAAGCGCGCATTGCGGATCAAGAGTACGCGCAGGCCCAGGCTTCTCTTCAGGAAGCCCTGTCGCGGCAGAAGCAGTCAGAATTTGAACAACAGGAGTCCCAGATCGCGGTGTCCGCCTCTGACGCCCGTCTTCACCAGAGCATTCACTCGGTCGATACACTCGATAGCCTGGTGGCTCAGAGGCAGGAGCGGGCCGCCAAAGTGGCCGCTGCAAAACTGGATGTGGAGCGCTGCACGGTGGTTGCTCCGTTTGATGGCTACGCCACCAACCTCAACATCTCCGAGGGCGAATACGCCAAGCCCGGCGTGCCCATATTTACGCTGATCGATCGCCGCAACTGGTACGTCGTAGCCAACTATCGCGAGTCGGATTTGAAAGCCATCTGGCCAGGAAAACATGTGGACCTGTACCTCATGGGCAATCCTTCCAGACGGTACGAGGGCATCGTGGAGAGCGTTGGCTACGGAATCTCTCCCGACGACACCGGACTAAGTAACGGCCTTCCGCAGATTGACCACACCCTCAATTGGGTCCACCTGGCAGCCAGATTTCCCGTTCGCATTCGAGTTCAGAATCCAGATCAGAGCGCGTTTCGCGTTGGCGAAACCGCCGTCAGCATTGTGAGATAGACACTTTGCCTACGCCAACTTTAGCACTCGATTCGTGGCTTGAGTTGCTGCGAAAGGAACTGGAGCCAGCACCGGGGCGAATGGCCGGTTCTCTGCGCACCGCCCTGGCCGCAACGCTCGCGACCCTGTTGTTACTCATTCTTCAGGCGCCCACCATGGCCATCGGCGTCTTCATGATCTTCATTGTCTCCTACGAGACGCCGTATCTCACGTTCAAGAGAGGCCTCGTTGCGCTCGCGCTTCAATGCCTTGGAACCGGTTCCGCTTTGTGCCTCGTCGCCGTCACCGGTAATGATCCCATGGCAAGGGTCATCGGAGTTGCAGCTTTCGCCTTCATCGCAGCATTTGTACGTAGTACAGCGACCAGTTACATACAGGCTACCGACTTCGCAATCTTCGCTATCGGAACTCTCTATTATTTTGATTCCAGCACGCCCGCAGAGCAATCAGTTCATCTTTCCCTTTGGCTGATCGCCTCAGGTGCCGTCGCCATTAGTTGCAAGATCGCAATTGAATACATCTTCACAAATAGAAATCCTTTTCAGGCTCTACAACGTGAGATCGATGAGCGACTGGTGGCGCTCGAGAGTCTGTTGCTGTCCTACGCGTCGGATCGCGATGCCGCAGAGATGCAGGAGAAGGCTGCCAGGGTCAGGCGCTACGCATTCATGGGTCAGGGCAAGATGCAGGCACTGTTTCATGAGATTGACGATCGGCACAAGAGGAATTCCACCGAGGACATCGAACCCTCCTTTGTTGCTGCTCTCGCGCGATTGCTGGATCTGGCTGCCGCCTTTGCCGTTCATCAGGGTCCGACCGGTTTCAGCGGGGACAGAGCCCGCATGGACCGCCTCGCGCAAGCTGTGGCTGCCATTCGCGAACGCCATTGGAACCAGGCGCAATCTCTGTTGAACACCACGTCGCTTTCTCCCGAGAGCGAATTGGATCGCCTGGAACACAGCCTCTGGACACTTGTCTTCGTCCATACCGGAGATGCCGAGTCTAAGGACGTGTCCTATGACCCCATGACCTCGCAACCTCGTCCAGCGTGGTTCGTGCAGGATACGTTCACAAACATGGAGCACGTCACATTCGCTCTCAAAGTCAGTCTCTCTGCTCTCGTCTGTTACATCATCTTCAACGCACTGGCATGGCCCGGAATCTCCACGGCAGTGACTACCGTGCTTGTAGCGGGCCTCAGTTCATCAGGCGCCACAAATCAAAAACTTATTTTTCGCTTTCTCGGGTCCGCTCTTGGCGGCGTAGTCTTTGGCCTCGGCTGCATCATCTTTCTCTTTCCCTACGTCGACACAGTTACCCCATTCCTCATCGTGGTTGCAGCGGTGACCTTCATCGCGGCATGGGTTTCCCGCAGTCCGCACTTTTCATACATCGGGCTACAGATCGCATTCTCGTTCTACTTCGTGGTATTCGCGGGCTTCTCTCCACCCACCCAGATGTTGCCTGCGACGAATCGCCTCATTGGCATTCTGCTGGCGCTGGTCGTCATGGGGTTCGTGTTCAAGCCGGAGAAGAGCATCGACAAGATGCGGCAGACCCTTGCCCGCCTGATTGCCCTGCAGGCAGACTACCTGGAGGCCACAGCGCCGTCCGTGCCTGTTGAGGAGAGGCGAGTCAAGGTCGCGGATCTGCGAAGCCGCATGGAGCAGACGGTCGCCACGGCTCGCGGGTTTGCTGAGCTTATGGTCTATGAGTTCAGCAGGGAACGAGAACAGCACGTCCAGACCAGCGAGAGCATCGAGCGTGCGATCTCGAGCTCGGGAAATCTTCTCCTGAGCGTCAACAGTTGGCCTAACGAAGCCGATCCTGAAAACACTCATGTCGAGCAGTTGCGCACCTCCCTCGAGGGGCACCTTCGCACCATCGCCGCCGCGCTGGAGCAAAGAGGCTCCTTCGCGGACACGGACGTGCACCCGGCAGCCACTGCCGAAGCGCCTTCGTATGTCAGGAACTCAGTCGAGATCTATCAGGAGCTTCGCCTGGAATGCTGCGAGATTGCATCCTGCTAGACGCGGATGGACCGCAGCAATTCAGATACGAACGAAATCCCAGGGGTCTACGGCAATTTCGGGATCCTCTCGGCAACCTCCTTCTGTTCGGAGGCGAAGGCTATGACTCCGCAGGCACCGACGTGATTCTCAATGATCTGTGGAGGTAAACGCCAGCCGTACCTGCGGTCCCCGCATCGATCGCGCTGTCCGCTGTTCCCGACGCGATCATCGTGCCCGTGCCACAAGCCGGAGGCAGCAGCACATCAACCCTCTCGACCGAAGCCACGCCTGGCTTCAACGCTTCGATCAACCTGACGGCCACCGGCCAGCCTTCCGGCATCAGGGTCAGCTTCAGCCCCGGCTCCCTAAGAGGAGCGGGCACCTCGACCCTGACCATGACAATCGATAGCGTCATGCCCAACGGCGCCTACGACCTTACCGTCACCGGCGCCAGCGGGAATCTCACGTTCAGCACGGCGGCTATGCTTACCATCGTCGGCACACCTCCACCAACCTTCCCGTAGCGACCTGACCGGAGAAAGAACGTCTGTGTGGTCGCCATTTGCCAGTGAGGGCACTCAACAAGTCCTCCGGAATCCATAAGCGAGAAACAAATTCACTCAAATTTCCTCGCCTCCCTGGAGGTGCCGCGTCGTGCCTCTCGCTGCACAGAGATGAC
>JAJZGF010000081.1 GCA_021805025.1 Acidobacteriota bacterium | reverse complement strand
ATTTTGAGGAGATTGCAGGAGAAAGGACGAGTATGAGCGGAGTATCGCTGGAAGATGTTCGCCGGGTGGCTGAGTTGGCCAATCTGGAGTTGACGGCAGAAGAAGAGCCTCGGATGCAGCGGGATTTGAATGCGATTCTGGGCCACATTGCCCAATTGAATGAACTGGATACGACAGGCGTGCTGGCGATGGCCCAGGTAGGCGAGATGCTGGGTGGCGCGGTGCATGCACATGGCGAGGAGTTGCGCGCGGATGTGGTGCGGGCTTCGGTGGATCGGGCGGCGGTGATGGCGGTGGCTCCGGAGACGGATGGCCGGTTCTTCAAGGTTCCGAAGGTGATTGAGCGGTAAGTGTATTTTTATGTATGGGTTAGGTAGTAGGAGGCGATAGTTTGGACGGCTTGATGACGATTGATGCGGTACGGGCTGCGGTGGCAGCGGGAACGACGACAGCGACGGCGCTGGCGGAGCAGCACTATGCACGGATTGCTGCCGATGATGGAGCTAATGGTAAAGGAATCAATAGCTTTCTGGCTTTGAGCCGGGAGCGGGCACTGGCTCAGGCGGCTCGGGTGGATGCTGCTGCGGCGAAGGGTGAGGCGTTGGGGCCTTTGGCTGGGGTCCCAGTGGGGATTAAGGATGTGCTGGCGATGCAGGGCTCGCCGGCGACGGCTGGATCTTTGATTCTAAAGGGGTACCGTCCTCCATACGATGCGACGGCGGTGGCGAAGCTTGAGGCTGCCGGTGCGGTTTTGCTGGGTAAGCTGAACTGCGATGAGTTTGCGATGGGCAGCTCGAACGAGAACTCGGCCTATGGTGCGGTGAAGAATCCAAAGGCGTTAGACCGGGTTCCGGGTGGATCGAGCGGTGGATCTGCGGCGGCGGTGGCGGCTGGATTTGCGGTGGCGACGCTGGGGACGGATACGGGTGGGTCGATTCGTCAGCCGGCGGCGTTCTGTGGTGTGGTGGGTGTACTTCCGACGTATGGGCGGGTTTCGCGGTATGGATTGATAGCGTTTGCGTCTTCGCTGGACCGTGTGGGGCCGTTTACGAACACGGTTAAGGATGCGGCGACGCTGCTGGAAGTGCTTGCAGGGCGCGATGTTATGGATGAGACTTCGGCGGATCGTCCGGTGGATGGGTATGTGGCTGCGTTGGAGAATCCGGTGGAAGGGCTCCGGGTGGGGGTTCCGGCGGAGTACTTTGGGGAGGGGTTGGATCCGGAGATTCGCGCGGCGATAGAGCGTGTTTTGGATGGACTGAAGCTGGCGGGATGTGTGGTGAAGCCGGTGAGTTTGCCGCACACAAAATATGCGATTCCGACGTACTACGTGATTGCGACAGCGGAGGCTTCGTCGAATCTTTCCCGGTTCGATGGGGTGCGTTTTGGGTTGCGTTCAGAGGATGCGGCGACGCTTTCGGCGATGTACCGCAAGACGCGCGATGCGGGGTTTGGGCCGGAGGTGAAGCGGCGAATTCTGCTGGGGACTTATGCGTTGTCCGCGGGGTACTATGACGCGTACTACCGGAAGGCGCAGCAGGTTCGTGGGTTGTTGACGCGGGACTTTCTGGCTGCGTTTGGGGAGGTGGATGTGATTGTCGGGCCGATGACTCCGACGCCGGCGTTCAAGCTGGGTGAGAAGACGGACGACCCGGTGGCGATGTACCTGGCGGATATCTATTCGGTTGCTGCGAGTTTGGCGGGGATTTGCGGTGTGAGTGTGCCGTGTGGTGAGACGAAGGATGGACTGCCGATCGGTGTGCAGATTATGGCGCGGCACTTTGATGAAGCGACGATGTTGCGGGTAGGAGCGGCGGTAGAGGGACAGCAGGCAGGCCGGCAAGTCGAAGGTTGACCTACTGGTGGTACGAACGGAAGTGGTGTGCGCTTAGTTCCGCTGTGGGTCCACTGATCGGGAGAGTAGTTTAGTGTTAGTTCGGCTAAGTTGGGAGTAAGTGCAATCCGCTTGTTGGCATTGTTACTCGATGTAACGAGTAAGTGGTGACTCTGATTGCTGTTGTATTCTGAACCGGGACTTGTAGATGATTCAGTATGGACCTACCTGCCGGAAGACATTCGAGACTTAGAGTTAGTTAGCGAGAGATGGTTTTTTTGCGAGAAAGGTATTCCATGCGGTTGGTATTGCCATTGATTCCGGTTCGAATTCTGAAGGTTCTGTTGATGTCGATGGTGGTGGTTGGCGTAGCGGCTGGACAGCAGACGTCGAACACGGTGGTGGATGACACGACACCCGTTGCTGGCCAAATGATGCAGCAGCTTTCCGCACAGCCGAGCAGTTCGCGGGGAATTGTGCTGCAGGATAACCAGTTGAATGGGGCTACGTTGCCGGACTGCCAGAGTCTGGGGCCAGGGCAGAGTGGTGCGAACTGTGTGAGTGGGCAGGGAGCGCAGGGGACGGTTGGCGGAAGTGTGCGCCAGACGACTGCGAGTGCTTTCCCCAGCTATCCAGCGACCGAATTTCAGCGGGTGGTGCGCGATACGGTGGGGCACTCGTTGACGATCTACGGAGAAAGTCTGTTCAGCAATGCGCCGTCGACGTTTGCGCCTGTGGACCGGGTGCCGGTGACGCCGGACTATGTGATTGGACCCGGCGATGAGTTGCTGGTCCAGGCGTGGGGACAGGTGACGCTGAACGGTCACTATACGGTGGACCGGACTGGCAATGTGTATATTCCGCAGGTGGGTCCAGTACATGTTGCCGGACTGCCGTTTGCGGAAGTGCAATCGTTTGTAAAGTCGCAGATGGGGCGGGTGTTTCGGAACTTCGATCTGAATGTGAATATGGGCCAGTTGCGTTCGATCCAGATTTTTGTGGTGGGTCAGGCCCGGCGTCCGGGCAGTTATACGGTAAGTTCCCTGAGCACACTGGTGAATGCGTTGTTTGCAACCGGTGGACCGACACCGCAGGGGAGCATGCGGCATATCCAGTTGAAGCGAGGCGACAAGGTTGTAACTGAATTTGATCTTTATGATCTGCTGCTTCGAGGGGACAAGTCGAAGGACGTGCCCTTGCAGCCAGGGGATGTAATTTACATTCCGGAGGTTGGGGAGCAGGTGGCGGTGGCCGGGAGCGTGAATACGCCGGCGATCTATGAACTGAATACGGGTGCGACCGTTGCGGACGCGGTGCAGTTGGCGGGCGGCTTGACGAACGTTGCGCTGACGCAGCAGCTGCGGATTGAACGGATATCCGATCGCACCTCGCGGAGTGTTCTGGAGTTTGTGTGGTCGGATGCGGGCAAGGCGACGGTGCTGCGGGATGGAGACATTCTGGAGTTTCCGACGATCACCGACCAGTTTCAGAATGCGGTGACTTTGCGTGGGAATGTCGCGAATCCGGGACGGTATGTGTGGCATGCGGGGATGCGGGTTCGAGATCTGATTCCTTCCCGCGAGTCGCTGATTACGCGTGATTACTGGCAACGGCGGGCGAAGCTGGGCCAGACGACTTTGAACTATGTGCCACTTCCTGAGGCTACGCGGACTGCGACGAAGCCGATTGCAGCGCAGAATGGAACGGCGCTAAGCAGCGGGACGCAGTTGCATGGGGACCAGGCACTGCAAGCGACGACGCGGGCTGGGACTGCCGCCGACTCCGTGGGTGCGCAGACCGCTGTGGAATCGAGTGCGATGTCGGTGGATGGGATTCCATTCCAGACGCCGGTGGATACGAGTTCGCAGATGGATACGAACAATGCAGCGGCTGGGAATGGGTCGACCGCGAGAGCGGAATCCGGTTCTGCATCTACTTTGTTTGCTGCGAAGACCTACGTGGTTTCGAGCGGTCCTGACATTAACTGGAGTTACGCCGTTATTGATCGGCAGAACAAGAAAGACCTGACGACTTCATTGATTCCCTTCAACCTGGGCGCGGTGGTGTTGAACGGCGATGAGTCACAGAACTACGAGTTGCAGCCGGAAGATGTGGTGACGATCTTCTCCAAGGCGGACTTGTTGGTGCCACAGTCGCAGCAGACGCGCTATGTGCGGCTGGAGGGAGAGTTTGTCTCGGCTGGAGTGTACACGGTGCGGCCCGGGGAGACGTTGCGGAAATTGGTGGAGCGGGCGGGCGGGTTGACACAGGATGCGTATCTGTATGGTTCAGACTTTACCCGCGAGTCGACGCGGCGTGCGCAGCAGCAGCGGTTGAAAGATTATGCGAATCAGCTGGAGCAACAGGCGAGCAGCTCGTTGCTGAATGCGGCAGGGAGTTCGGTGAGTACGCAGGATTCGGCTGCGGCTACGGCGGCGCAACAGCAGGCACAGCAGTTGGTCACGCGGTTACGCCAGGTGCAGGCGACGGGACGAATCGTGCTGGATCTACCGGTCGATAGTCATGGGACGGCTGCGCTGCCGGATATACCTCTCGAAGATGGCGATCGCTTTCTGGTACCGCGGGTTCCTTCGACTGTTGCGGTTGAGGGCGCGGTGTATAACGCGAACGCATTTCTGTACAGCCCGGGCCAGCGAGTTGGCCGCTACGTGAAGTTGGCTGGCGGAACGAATCGTGATGCGGATAGAGGCCGCCAGTTTGTGGTGCGTGCGGATGGCTCGGTTGTGAGCCGGCAGTATAGTTCGAAGCTGCGTGGAGACAATTTTGATTCGGTTCGGCTGTATCCTGGCGATACGGTGGTGGTTCCTCAGAATATTAATAAGGGATCGGGATTGCGGCTGCTGGTTGATATTGCAACGATTGTTGGTCAGTTTGGTTTGGCGATCGCAGCAATCAACCTGGTGTTGTAAGGGATGGCTATGATGCAAGAAGAAGCTGTAGTAACCCGGAATCAGGATGCTCCTTTCACATCGCACCAGGCTGCTCATTCCGATGATGAAATTGATCTTGTAAGGTTATGGCAAGTTGTATGGGCGCATCGAAAGCTGATCATGAAATTTGCTTTGGTGCCAGCTGCCCTAACTATTGTGATTGTATTTTTGATTCGTCCAACCTACACAGCTCAGGCAAGCTTCTTGCCACCGAACTCTATGTCTACCGGATCATCTTCAGCAGTACTTGGTCAATTAGGTGCGCTTGGGGCAGCAAGTGGAGCCCTTGGAGCATTGAAGGATCCGTCGCTGATTTATGTCGGGATTTTGGAAAGTCGTTCAGTCGCTGATGAATTGATTCAGCGATTTGATCTTGGGCAGGTGTACAAAACTAAGAAGCGAAGCTTAGCCGAAAAGGCGCTTCGTAGGCACAGCGAATTTGCCTCCGGTAAAGACTCGCTTATTGTTGTGAGCGTTGAAGACCACGACCCGAAGCGCGCAGCAGACTTAGCCAATGGGTATCTCGATGCTTTGCGAAAGCTTAATGATCGCATCGCTCTGACAGAAGCAGGTCAGAAGCGACTTTTCTTTGAGGCTCAACTAGTGAAGGAGAAAAATGCACTTGCTGATGCCGAAGTCGATCTCAGCAAAAGCCAAGAAAAGAGCGGGCTGATTCAACCCGGTGGTCAAGCCAGACTACAGCTGGAGACGATTGCACAGACGCAGGCAGAGATATCGAGCCGTGAGATCCAGTTGGCTGCGATGAAGCAAGGCGCTACGGATCAAAATCCCGACACGATACGTATCCGTGCCGAGATAGTTCAGTTGAATGCGCAACTGAAGCGTCTGGAAGACTCTGATAGACAAAAAGATCCCGGAAATGTACAAGTGCCGACATCGAAGGTTCCTGAACTTACTTTGATATATGTCCGCAAGGCTCGTGAAGTGAAGTATCACGAAGCTCTGTACGAATTACTGCTTCGCCAATATGAGGCAGCTAAACTAGATGAATCTCGTTCATCGCCACTGATTCAGGTAGTTGATTATGCTGTTGTCCCAGATATGAAATCTGGTCCAAAGCGTGGACTTTTGACCCTATTAGCATTGCTTGTTGGGGGGCTTGTTGGATCAATCTATGTACTGGTCCGATATTCATTGGGTACTGCTGCATCGCGAATCTAATGCTGCATTGGCCGAGTCGATACAGGATAAGTTGCTATATAGTTTTGGATACTAGCCTCAAGTGGTCAGATTCAGGTGCACTATTGTTTGGTGTAGCCTCCGTAAGTTAGTAATGAAGCAGTCTTTTTCTATCACTAATAGCATTCTTAGATGTCTCAGCAAGCATTTTGCAGACGACAATCGTGACGATGTTCACCTTACATTTACGAACACAGGAACTTTAAGTAAGAATCACGATGTCTAAGACGCCGAGTTCAAGCAATCACAGGTCAATTGAGTCAAGCGAAGTTGTACGCAAGAGCGTGAATGGAGCCATATCGCTTGGCGTCCGTCAGATTCTTGTGCAAGGTGCAAGGATAGTAGCTGGTATTTTTCTTGCAAGAATTCTGACTCCTGCCCAATTTGGCGTCTATGCGGTGATTCTTTATTTACAGACGTTTTTAATCGCATTTGGTGATGCAGGCCTTGCAGGAAGTTTGGTGCGCCAGCATGACGAGCCAGAGATCGCAGATTATCAAGCGATATTCACTATTCAGCAAGTCCTAGTTTTATTGATTTCTGCCGGTCTGTGGTTTTCTTCAAGATGGATTGCAGCCAGTTATCACATGAGGCCAAACGAGGCATGGCTATTCAGGTTGGTTGCACTATCGTTTGTGGCCACGTCGTTTATGGTGGTTCCGCAGATTCGCCTAGAACGGAAGCTCGAATTTCATAAAGTTGCCTTGATCGATTCAATTCAGGCGATCGTTTTCAATGTTTGTGCCGTCGTACTTGCCTGGAAGGGGTTTGGTGCGTACTCCTTTGCCATAGCGTTATTATTACGCGCTTTATCGGGTGCAATAGTTGCGTTTTGGATAAGCCCGTGGGCGATGCGTTGGCATTGGGACTGGGTACGCGTGAAGAGTCACATGGCATTTGGACTGCCGTATCAAGGTATACAGGCTGCCTCCTTACTTAAAGACAGTATTAGTCCTGTGCTAGTTGGATTTCTACTAGGCACAAAAGAAGTAGGTTACATCACTTGGGCGAGCATGTTGGCAGCTTATCCGGTGCTGGCTCTGATGGTATTGCAGCGGATCTATATGCCAGCGTTTGCACGTCTGCAGCATAAGACAAATGAACTAAGGTCACTGGTCGAGAATGTTATCTGGTCGGCTAATGCGCTAGTCGCTCCTTTGTCAATTATTACGCTCGTGTTGATCCAGCCGATCACCGTGTTGATCTATGGGTCGAAGTGGTTAGTAGCTACCCCGTATTTCTATTTTTTCTGGATGGCTAACCTGTTTGTGCCAACCGCAACACCAGTATTGAGTTTGCTGAATGCGTTGGGGCGGTCGAGGACTGCGCTAACGTTTGCCCTGATATGGATGGCAGGGACTTGGGTTATCGGTGCGCCTTTGATTCTTGCTTACGGGACAATTGGTTTTGCTATTGCAAACCTATTGGTGCAGTTTAGTAACTTGTGGTTATATCGTGTGGCGCAACGATGGCTGCCGTTTCGAGTGTATACAGTCATCACGCCTGTATGGATGATTGCATCGGTATCAGGGGCACTCGTTTTTGTGGTGTGCCAACTGCATCATCCTGGCAGTCTGCTACTGCTTGGAACTTACGCGATCATGGGTCTTGTGGTGTATTTTGTATGCGCCTATGTCTTTTTTCGCGACAAGTTACATCGTGTCTTACAGCAAGTTAGAAGACCTGTTTAGCTGACATAGGCTTCGTGTGTTGGTGGTTCTTCTACAGCCGGTGGGTTGCTATTGCTGCATGATTCGTCGGAGACAGTCATCCAGCCGATAGATCGGCTTCCATGATAGGTGCTCCCAAGCGTTTTGAATGTCGAGGACGTTCTCACGAACATCGAAGGCGCGACTGGGCTTGTAGGAGATCGCAACAGGCTTCGTTGCGTACTGCTTGATCAGATCTACAAGACCATTAAGTGAGAGACCATGTCCGCTGCCGATGTTGAACAATGGGTGAGTGCCTTCGTAGTCAGCTGCAAGAATGAGCGCACGGACTACATCTTCAACGTGGATGTAATCGCGTGTAGTGGTGCCATCGCCCCAGATTTCAATTGGTTCGCCATGAAGTGCGTGATGGGTAAAGTGAGCAACGGCGCCAAGAGGCTTACTGCAATCCTGTGCTTCTCCGTAGATATTCGAGACTCTTAAGATGACGGACTTTAGGCCATGCAGATGCTCGTACAGGTAGAGATATTTTTCAATTGCCAGCTTATGAATTCCGTACGAACAGATGGGGTTGGTGGCGTGGTTTTCTTTGATGGGGTTTTCTTGTGGGATACCGTAGACGGTGCCTCCAGAGGAGATGAAAACAAACCTCTTGATGGGAAGGCGAACCGCTGCGTCGAGGATGTTCAGAGTTGCCTGGGTGTTAGAGGCGAGATCGAAAGACATGTTGAGATTGGAGCTTGAGGGATAAGTGGAACTGGCGAGATGATAGACAATATCGATGCCGTCGAGTGCTGCAACACTTTGCTCTGAGCCGAGGATCGATGAGATCCATTCCACTTGATGGTGCCATGGCTGGAGTTGCCCTGCCGGAAGACCAGACCGAGACACCGAACGCACGTCGAATCCTGACTGTATTAGTTGGCGGCAGAGGGTTTGACCGAGGAATCCACTGCCGCCGTAAACGAGACACTTTGGGCGTTTACTCATGGTGCAGACTTTGCATGGCAGAAAGACCAAGCCCTTTGTATATGCCAGCTTCGACTGCCCTGGCTTCGTGGGTCCAATCGGTTTGTGCAACGAACTCCAGCGCTGCGGAAGTGATGGAACTTCTTAGGTGATCGTCATTCAGTAATTGCGCTACTGCTTCCGAGAGGGCCTCTGGTGTTGGAGGGGCTAATGCGGCGATCTTATTGTTGATGAGCCATTCGACATTGGGACCAGCGTTGGAAACGACGGCGCAGCCACAGGCCATAAGTTCCAAGGGTAGTAAGGAAGCGTTGGTATGGGACAGGACCAAAGCCACATCGCAGCTTCTGTAGAGGTCTCCAAGTTTCGATACGTCCAAGACTCCGATGACCTGTGCCGCAAAGGGTAATTTGACAGATCCTGTGGGGAAGCCAACCAGAACGAATTCAGTATCGGGCAGCTTTTGTGCGACAAGTTTGAGTGCCAAGATTCCCAACTCAAAACCTCTACGTTCAGTTCTGGGGCGTGCATAGAACAGTACGCGTTTTTTTCGGTGAGTGGAGTTTGGGGCAGGAAGTGGGGCGTATTGCGATCTATCGTAGGAAAAGCTGAACGCAGACGAGTCCATTTGAAATTCTTTTTGTAAGACACTTCCGATCCACTGACCGGCTGTCAGTCCGTAAAAATCCCATTGGTAGGTTTGTGCGGAGAATTCGCTTAGGCTGCCTTTCGCAAAGAAGTACGGTTCAAAGTCCTGCACGAAATAGAATTTACGGGCAGTGTTTGGAATGGAGCGGACACTATAGGCAGTTTCCCAGGAGGTTGCGATGGTGGCATCGGAGTCGAGTACGGTATCTTCCAAGATTTCGATTGGCGACGTAATGGGGAAGTAGTCATTTCGTGCAATGTCGATTGCTTGCTTGATTGTTTCCGGCGATTTCGAAACGACATAGATTCGGTTTTGGTGGTTCCATTTTTCGAATTCAAAGATAGTGCGAAAGATGTTGAACAATCCTCCGCTTCCGCGAACGATTTCGGGGAGTATCCAGTTGATGCGAAGCGGACCTGCCGTTGGTGGTGGGAGGACTGCGGGGCGATTGGGGGAGAGTATCCAGTTGAACTCGGAATCAACATCTTTTGGGACACTGAGGCGGCGTCTGGCCCAAAGATCGAGGGCTGTATTAATGCCAGCTCGCACACCTTTTTGGGTGAGCAATGAATAGACGCGTTGCGCCGGGGAGTTACGCCAACCCATAGAGTCCTTTTCCAACGTGGTTAGTACCACTTGAAGTAATGCGTTACGCCGCGCCGATCCATTTGACTGGATTGATGTCCCATTCTGTAATGCACGACACGGGATTCACTGTAACTTGATTCTACGCGAATTTTGACCAATCGAGCTTGGTCGGAGTGGGGTGCGGGGAACGGAATTACAGGGATAATGGTGCTGTTTTGGGCCAAGGGTTTTCGGCGAGTAGCTGACGGATACGTTCTGCTACGCGATGAGGTGTGAGGGTCGACATACACATGACGTCCTGATACCGGCATCTAGTTCTACCGCAGGGCTGGCAGGAGAATTGTTGTTCAAACATTGGCTGGACTGAGCCCTCAAATCCTATGACATTGGCAGGGTCTGATGCACCGAACAATGCGATCGCGGGTACGTTTAGGACTTGTGCAAAGAATGCGTTGCCGCTGTCCATGGTGAGGGCCACGCGACAGGTGGCGATGCGTATGATGGCGTCGGCAAGTGATCCGGTGAAGAAATCGATCTGCCTATCCTTGGGCATGACGGACTGCATGGCTGCAATATCCTGAGGCAGACCGAGCACGGCAATACGTAGTTCTGTAGGGAGATGCTGTAGTAGTGCGGGGTAGTGGGTGAGCGGCCATTTTCGGTTGATGGCCCCAGCGCCGGGATGGATGAGCAGGTCGTAGGCTGGCGGCTGGAGGCGGGCGTTCTGGATAGCATCCTTAAAGCGGATGGGTGGTGGCTGGGTGGGCAACTGCCCAATTTGTACCAGGGAGAAGCCTGTCCACTCCCGACGCAGAAAGGGCAGGCGGCGGTCGACGGGGATGCGCTTATCGAAGAGATGGGAGAAGCGTTCGCTCTCGAGCCCTGCCAGTGTGGCTTTGCGCCAGTAGAGGCGTCTGGCCAGCCAGAACAATAAGGGGACTTTCCAACTGGAAGCAGGACCTGGCGCATGGGGCGAGATCCAGACGATATCGGGTACGTAGCGGGAGAGGCTATGGAGGAGTGCGGGAAGAGTTCTGGGTGTGATCCTGGGGGGGAGAACGTGGAGGGTCAAGTTTTCGCGAATGGAGCCGAACTCAATCAGGTCGAGGAAGCTGAGGAGTTGGGGGAAGACGACGAGGACGACCTTGGTTCCGGACTGGAGTTCGTGTTTGACGACCGGGAGCGCGGAGAGGAGATCTCCCATGGCTTTAAAGACACCATAGACGACAAGTTTCTGTTGGTCGGGACTGGGGGTTGGACAGGTATTCAAATTGAGCTCGATCTCCCTGATGATGAGCGGTCGTACAGCAGGGATGCCCCTAGTGTAAACGGGATGGTGGCGTTTCTGGCGGGTGAGTCAGCGTCGTTGCCTGGCATCGCGGAGGCCTTGTAGGACAGCTTGGAAGCGATCCCATTCCCGTCGTCTTATTCGATTTCCAAGTCTGGAAGCGAGATATAGTCCTACGGCGATGGTTGGAATGGGGGCGTAGCGCTTGAGGAAGATGACACCAGACGCGGCGCTATAGCGGTCCATGCGGGGGCTTTTTTTACCGCTGGTGGCATTTTCCTTGTGGAGGACGGCGGTGTGCTCTGTGACGACCAGTTGCCAGCCTGCGCGTCGCAGACGGAAGCAGAGGTCGGCATCTTCGGAGTACATGAAAAAGATCTCGTCGAGTAGGCCGACCTGTTGCAGGGCGGCGGTGCGGAGCAGGAGGCTTGCGCCGGTGAGGAAGGTGCCGTCGTCCAAGGTGGCGGGTTGGGTGAAGTGTGAGCTGTAGCCGTGCCAGAGGCTGATGCGTCCACCGCCCCAGGCCTGAATGTTGGCTGGGGAGTCCATGAAATAGAGGACTGTTCCTACAGCACCGGCCTGCGGTGCGGCGATGGCTTTCTCGATGAGGGCGGAAGCCGTATCCGGCGGGGCGATCGTGTCGTTGTTCAGGAGCCAGACGAAGTCTGCTCCGGCAGCCATGGCGTGGCGTATGCCGATGTTGTTGCCTTTGGCGAAGCCTCCATTTTCTGGACTGTTGAGGATAAGAACGTTGGGGAAGGCAGACTGGATTTGGGCGACGGAGTCGTCGGTGGAATGGTTGTCGACGACGACGATCTGGAGATTGGGATAGTTCTGGTTTGCAAGCGAGGCGAGACACTGGATAGTGTCGGGCCAACCATTCCAATTCAATACGATGCAGAAGAGAGAAGGAGTTTGGCGGACTGCGAAAGATGAGCCTGAAGGCATGGTTTGATTTTAGACGAGTGAGATTGGGGCAAAAAACATTGTTCGTACCGCAGAAAGTGGTGAGTTTGCGTGAAGAGATTGCGGGAGCATGTCGATCTAGTGACTGGATAGAAGTCTTGGTGCTGCCTGTGCCCTAATCATAACCAGCCGCATGCGCGAAGTCGCTTCGATGAGTCCCATGAAAATTAAATTGATTAGAAATAGCTTGAAACAATTTGCAAATATCATCTTGATGAAAAGGAAGCCTATTGTTGATACCCATGAAATGTAAAGCATTCTGTGACTATTTTTATTGTGTTCAAACCAAATCAGCACAAACGCAAACAGACTGGTAACAAGTGCTGGCCCAGCATATGAGAATGCTGCGATCGATTCCGAGATGTAATAGAAGCCTCCCATAGGTGCAAATTTATCTGGAAGAGTGTAAGAGATCTGCTGTGTCCAGCCATCAAACGAACTGGTATTGCCTCTCATTCCTTGTGGAAGCAACCAAACGAGTGGATCAAAAATATATGATTTACCGAAGGTATAGGTTGGATGGAAGATATTATTGGCACCCTGGAGGGACTGCAGTGCGGGGTAGTCTCCCATTGTTCCTTCAATGGCGACGGGAATCAACATTTTCTGACCGATACTATCGCCTACAAGGATGAGTGCGCGCGTTCCAATGGAAACAACTATGCCTAGTGTCGCTACGATATAAACACGTCTTACCAGGCGGCGATCTTTATTTTGCTCAATAAACATGATCAGAGTGATGAGCATAATGGGAAGGAAGGTTGTTCTTCCTCCGTCAACGACCATGACGACAACGTGTTCTGCGAGTAAGAGCCAAGACCACTTATCCAGGCCGTATTTGGCGATGTAGTAAAGATAGACGGCAACAAAGAAATATTTAATGTATGCGGTGAATGTGTACAGTCCGCCAGGAGGTTGTCCCTCGCTGATATGTTCGGCAAAGGTATAGGCATGCCATCCATATTTCTCGCAAAGGATGCAAGTAACGAGGAAGATGGGAATCGCGATCAGGAAGTAATTTCTTTTTCTCTTTGCTTGCGATGTTGTGTTGACTGTATTGAACGGGACTCGTTTGTATAAAAAGAGAAACATCAGACCGAGGCATACGTTTGCGCTGCTTGTCAGCCATAGCTGCAAGTTGATCAAGGCACCGTCGGTAAGGAGCAAGAAAAGCGTTTGTGGAGGGCCATATTCCAGCATGACCCATGGGGTCACGTTGTAGAGGATTTGAAACAGAATGAAGATGCCGTACGTGGAAAGAACACGAATACGTTTTACCTTAGCGACGAAGATAAGAAATACAACGGACGTCGCAAATGCGTAGATTCCCAACGGTTGTTCTTCCTCCTTCTATCTAGGGTACGCGAACCTGAAAAAATAGCTATTGCAGATTCTCATGTTAATCGAAGCCTGTGGCAACACGCGTTACAGCCTTGGTTGCCGTGTCCACCGATTCTTCAGTTGCTGGGACTGGAAGCTGATGAGCGCCGACCTCTAGTAGACTTTGTGTGATGTCGTCACTATCGATAGCTGTTGTTGTGCCTACGTTGAATGCTGCTGGTGATTGGGCGAAGTTTGCGCCGGCGTTGCTGTTGAACGTGAGGCCGGATCAGGTATTGATTCTGGACTCATGTTCGACGGACGGCACTGCCGAGTTAGCTCGTCAGTCCGGGTTTCGCGTTCATCAGATAGCGCGTAGCGATTTTAACCATGGTGGTACCCGTCAGGTTGGCGCGGAGTTGCTGGGGGAGGCCGAGGTTCTGGTGTATTTGACTCAGGATGCTGTTTTGGCTGACGCGGGTTCCATTGAGAGATTATGCGCGAGTTTTGCCGACCCGATGGTATCGGCGGCGTATGGTCGGCAACTGCCTCGACCAGGTGCCGGGGCGATTGAGAGCCATGCCCGATGGTTCAACTACCCGGCTGTATCGAGTGTTCGCTCGCTGGAGACGCGGGAACAACAGGGAATCAAGACGATATTCATCTCGAACTCGTTTTCAGCGTACCGACGCCGTACGCTGATGGAGTTGGGCGGGTTTGCTCGACATACGATCTTTGGCGAAGACACGATGATGGCGGGGCGCATGGTGCTGGCTGGGTGGAAGATTGCGTATGTTGCAGAGGCGCAGGCATATCACTCACATGGCTATACATGGCGGCAGGATTTTCGGCGTTATTTTGATATTGGCGCGCTGCACCGTCAGGAGAGCTGGATGCTGGAGGAGTTTGGCCGGGCGGGCGGAGAGGGGAAGCGCTTTGTACTGTCGGAGCTGGGATATCTCTGGCGTGAGGATGCTGGGTTGATTGGCTCGGCACTGGTGCGGACGGGGTTGAAGCTGGCTGGGTATCGTCTGGGGCAGATGGAACACCGTCTGAGTGTGGGTTGGAAGCGGCGGTTGAGTATGCATCCGGGCTTTTGGCGGTAAGAATACTGCGGGTACACGAGAGTGCTTAGCGTTTGAGGCGCAGGTTGGGGGTCCAGATGATCTCGAACCATCCGCTGGTGTTGTGGTGGGAGCCGGGCAGGTAGGCGGGGATGAGGAAGCGCTCGTACTGGGAGAAGAGCTGGGCCTGCCAGTGGGGGGAGATGGCGTAGGTGGCGTTGAGGAAGCCGTCGGTGATGGTGCTGCCGCCGGGGAGGAAGAGGGTGCCTCCTTTGTTCTGGCGGTAGCCGGCCTCGACGTGGCTGCGGGCGGAGAGCCAGTAGCCGGAACGGGCTTCGATGGCGCGGGAGTCTCGACCGATGGCGTTGCCGAGCAGGAAGCCTTTGTTGGTGTTGGAGTCGAGGTACTGGTTGTTGATGAAGAAGTGGGTTCCGCCGAAGTCTGAGGCGAGGCCAGTGGAGCTGACGGCCTCTACCCGAAGGTCCATGTGGGGGAGCCAGGGGAGGCGGGCGAAGTAGATGCCTGGGTTCCAGACGGCGCGGCGGGGGGCATCGATGGGGCTGGGATCGTCGTCGGAGTAGGCGTCGGCGTAGAGGGTGACGATCTTGCTGAGAAAGGGGAGGCGATAACGGAAGTCGAAGTTGCTTTTGCGGTCGCCGGGATCGTTGCGATCGCCGTAGCCACCGGATCCGACGCCGACATAGGAGCCGGTGGAGTTGAAGCTGAAGATGTTGGCTTTGAGGCTGTGGAGGGTGATGGGGTGGCCTACGCCCCAGAAGACCGACCAGCGGGTAAAGCTAATTTCGAGATTGTCGCCTAAGTTGAAGTCGGCTTTCTGGCCGTTGAACCAGGGACGGGCGGGATATTTATGTCCGGAGAGTTTACCGAGGACGATATCGAAGCGGTAGGTTCCAAGGTTGGCAAAGAAGGGTAGTGGGTGGGGACGGGTGGAGACGAAGCGCAGGTTGTAGTTGGGCTCGGCGTTGCTGGAGAGGGCTAGTGGACCCATCGTTGTGGGCCCCCAGTAGAGCTCTTGCTTGCCGAGGGAGAGTGCGTTGCCTTCGAAGGCGATGCCTGCGTAGAGTTCGATGGGGCGCTGGCGGTCGAAGGCTGCGCTGGCGGGCACGGGCTGGATGGTGGGATCGGTGGTTTCGATGTGATCGATGGTATTGATGAGCTGATTCTGGGCGGGGGTTTCGGCGAGGACTCCGGGGCCGTGCTGGAGTTCGTTGCGGTCGTAGAAGAAGAAGCGTCCGTGGTGGGCGCGGAGGGCGTATCCGG
>JAJZGF010000270.1 GCA_021805025.1 Acidobacteriota bacterium | reverse complement strand
ATTCGGTGGTGAGCATGATGCGCGCGGGCAACTGCTGATGGTCCTTTTGATAAGTGGGAAGAATGTTGTAGTTGTATCCGGTGATGTCGAGCTGCGAGAACACGGCCTCGGCGGTCGGCTTGGTCGTTGTGCCTGGAAACGCCAGCGTGAGCGGGCGCGTGTTGTCGAGTGCGCGCACCTGGTCCACAAGTTCGCTGGCGAGCGGAGCGCCTCGATCCACTTCGAGTTCTGGTATCTCATTGCCGATGCCCCAGATCACGATCGACGGATGATTGCGGTCCCGAAGCACCATTGAGGAAATGTCCTGCTTCCACCATGAGTTGAAATCGCTTGCGTAATCGAACTTGACCTTGTGCGCTCCCCATACGTCGAACGGTTCGTCGAGAACCAGCAGACCCAGCCGGTCGCAGGCGTCCAGAAATGCCGGCGACGGCGGATTGTGCGCCGTCCGCACTGCATTCATACCCGCCGCCTTCAGAAGCTCGACCCTGCGTTCTTCCGCACGATCAAACGCCGCAGCGCCCAGCGGGCCATCGTCATGATGAACGCTGCCGCCGTGCAGCTTGATGGGTTGGCCATTGAGCAGCAGCCCCTTCTCTGCCGACCAGGCAAGCGTGCGAATTCCGAACGGTGTAGTGACCTGGTCGATGACCTTGCCGTCTTTACGAATCGTTGAGACTGCACGATAGAGCTCGGGCGACTCCGGGGACCAAAGCGAGGGATTTGCCACTGCGATTTCCTGCGAGACTTCGTCTTCCTTCCCGGCCACGATGTTCAATCTGGACTGCGCGCCGCCTGCCTTGTTTCCTTTCTTGTCGATCAGCGTTGTCTCGACTGTTACCACGGCATCGCGTGTGGACTCATCTGCGATCCGGGTGCGAACAGAGACTTTTGCCGAAGCCGCAGTCGCCTGCGGAGTGTTGACAAACACCCCCCAGTGCGCCACGTGCGTGGGATCCGTTACCACGACGCGGACATGCCTGTAGATGCCGGAGCCACTGTACCAGCGGCTATTGGGCTGGGCTGAATTGTCCACGCGCACAGCCAGCACGTTTGCGCCCGAGTAATGCAGATCCGGTGTCAGGTCGAAGGCAAACGAGGTGTAGCCGTATGGATGAATTCCGAGTTGGTGACCGTTGAGATATACCGTGGCGTCGCGGTAAACGCCGTCAAATTCAATGCTCACGCGCTGGCCCTTCCAGCTGGCAGGGGCGTGGAATGTCTTCCGATACCACCCGATCCCGCCGGGGAAATAGCCGCCACCCGCACCGCTTGGATTGTCTTTGTCGGGCTTGCTCTCGATGCTCCAGTCATGCGGTAGATCGACTGTGCGCCAGGAAGCATCCGCAAAGGAAGGAGCCTCTGCTCCGTTTGGATCGCCGAGAATGAATTTCCAGCCGGCATCAGCCGCGATGACTTGTCTTGGCAATCTCGAAGTCGCACTACGGGCGGAGACGGGCACTAGCCATGCCAGCATGGCGGCAAAAAGAATCAGGATGCGAGATTGGAATTTCATGCAGACCTCTTTCGGGTGCGGCTATGGACGGTTTTCCGCTTTTGTGAACGCCGGATCTTTGAAGCCTCCGGGGCGCGTAATCCCATCAGGAGCACACGGATCGTTTCGCGGAACAATTGATCAATCGGCTTTCCATACTCCAATGCGACTTTTTCCCCAAGGGACGCCAGCCGGCGTTGCGCTCCGATTACAGCGTTCATGACTGCATGCATGGTGAGATCGGGCTCGAGATCGGAACGAAGTGATCCGTCGGCGATGCCCTCGCGGATCAATTTCGTGAACACTCCGAATCCTTCGGGGTTGATTCTGGATTCCAGGGTGATGAGCCACTTCGCCGGCCAGTCGCGCGCATACATGGCATCAAATTGCGCCATGAAGCGTACCTTCACTGGATTGTTCTCTAGCTCATCGGCCATGAAGTCCAGTAGGGCCGTGAGCCGCGCCATAGCATTCGGAGCACCCTCCAGCCTTTGCTTCGAGCGTTCGCTTACCTCTTGCATCAACTCACGCAGAATCGCCCAGACGATGTCTTCCTTGTTGGCGAAGTACTGATACATCGTAGAAGGCTGAACCCCGCTGGCCAACGTGATCTCGGCCATGGTGGTGCGATCGATGCCGTACTCATCGAACAGTTCCCACGCGGCATGAAGGATGCGCCGGCGCTGTCGCTCGCGGTGCGCATGATATGTGTGGGCCGGTTTGTTTTCTTTCTTTCGCGGCATACTGACAATTCGTAACGAAGTATCGAAATCGAAGTGATATGTCGGATTTATATGGGCGCACGACCGGCGTAGTCAAGTCAATTCTGGGGGTGAACGAAGTTTGGGGCTGGTGCGCCGCCTGTCCCAGCCGGATCGGAGTCTCTTCCTGGTCGGGTAATGCGCTCTTTGAGGAGAAATGCATCCTCATTCCGTGGTGCTGGGCATCGGGAAACGGGGTTTGTCCCGCCGGATGACGGTCGGTTCCGATGCCTCCAAGTTAGCGCAGAGCCGACATGTCAGGGTGATTAGGCTCGATGCGTGCTTGAAGCGCGGCATTGTGGCACAATCACCCGGCCCGGCCATGACTGCCAGCAAGCCATAGCGGGCTACCCACAATAGGAGAGGCAAAGGGGGCTGGATAGCAGCCTGAACCGCTACTTGGATAAATCTTGCATAAATTTGGGATTTCCGAGCTTTTCCCGGGGAACTTCTTGGGTTACAAGTCTTTTATTTTGAATATGGTAGGCACGATTGGATTCGAACCAACGACCTCTTCCGTGTCAAGGGATAGATATATTGATTCTTAAGGACTTACAAGATCTGTCACGCACATGGAAGTACAGGTAAGTCCTTTAAAAACCGACCCCCGCCGGGAATTACGGGTTGGATAACGGGTTGAAGAAATATGTTGCAGAAAAGCGCGTCCCATGGTCAGGAAAACGACCGTATACATAATAGATCACCGCACCATGGGCCACACAATCCTTCGGCAAGGGCCGACACTCTTTAGTTTTTGTACGAGGTTAACCACAGTGTCAATCAGAGCACGAGGCACGAATTGGCATTATCGCTTCCAGTTCAAAGGGAAAGAGTACGCAGGCAATACCGGTCTCCAAGTCAGTCGACGCAACCAAAAAAAGGCGCAGAAGATCGAGCAGGAATTGATGCGCGACTTGCGAGATGGCAACTCGAAACAGACAATCCAGTCAGTTTCGTTTAAAGCCGCGATCGACGAGTTCAGGAGACTAGCCGAACCGCGCTACCGAGCTCACCCGAGCAGCTTCAAGCGAATTGATACCAGTCTGGTGAGCGCTACTTCATTCTTCGGTGCAAAGCTTGTGAGCGAAATCGATGCGGGAGCAATTGAAGAATATGTTTCATGGAGAATCGTTGAAGGCCGGGTCAAAAACATCACGGTGCGCCATGATCTCTATGCACTAAGCCGGTTCTTTGCGACTGCGATTCGGAAACGCTGGGCTTTGAAAAACCGGCTCTGCGCAGGAATCTGTAAAGCAGCGTGATTTTCGTGGTTTTTGCTTGAGGGTCGGCATCGGCTATTCTTCTGTCGATACGCGACAACGACTGGACACGGGTATTGGGTTGGCCTGGGTACAAGGTATACCGGCATGAGATTGATGAGCCTGGCAAGAGGCTGAAGCTTTGGGTTCGGCGAAAGCGGGCC
>JAJZGF010000269.1 GCA_021805025.1 Acidobacteriota bacterium | reverse complement strand
ACATCATCCGGAGCGATCGACATGCGCAAGGCGTCCATTCAAGCTCGCAAACTGCTCGAAGTGCAGTGGAAAGAAATGGTGCATGCACAATGATAAAAATTCTGGCGAATGCGCTCATCCCTGTTTTCGTGGGTCTTCTGGCCGGCTATCTCGCAGGTCTTCGCAAGTATGTCGACAACAAGAACGTCAAGACCTTAATCATCTTTGTCATGAGCTTTGCGGTCCCATGTGCATTGTTCGCCACCATCGCTCGAACACCGCATCAACTGCTATGGGGACAGGGAAAGATCGCACTGGTGCTCGTGGTTGTATACGGAATTATCTATGCAGTTACCTACTTCAGTTCGAGAATACTAAGTAAGGACTCCGCGCGGGATAGTTCTGTACTTGCACTCACCCTAACCTTTCCGAATATTGCGGCGGTTGGCTTTCCTTTGTTAGAAGCAATGTACGGCGCCCAGCAAAACATAGTGGTGGTCGTTGGCATTGCCGTCGGGGCTATCACCATTACCGCCATTACGCTCGCAATCCTTGAGGGTGGAACTGCCGAAGGACGCGCCCTTTCGACTGCGGCGTGTGTACGTGTTTCCATGTGGAAGGCATTGAAGAAGCCTGTCTTCTGGGCTCCCATGCTCGGTATAATAACAGTTATCATCGGGCTTCATCTCCCTAGCTATCTTGATCGCAGCCTTACCATCTTCGCAAATGCAACTGCAGGATCAGCCCTGTTCCTGACCGGTCTGGTTGTATCTGCGCAGCGCTTTGAACTGACATGGGGCGTGATCTGGGCGGTCTTAGTGAAGAATGTGCTTCAGCCTGCGCTGTGTTTAGGAATCGCCCGCTTGATGGGCTTACCGCTCGACCTCACCCGCTCCGTTGTATTAATGACGGCTATCCCATGTGGCTTCTTCGGAATTGTCTTCGGTAAACATTTTGACGTAACGCCGCCAGTGGCAAGCTCCGGTCTCATTGCGAGCTACGTGGTGGGCATCTTTAGTTTGGCTGGATGGATCATTGTCCTTACGTACCTTCACTAGGTGTCTTCATGTTCATCTACAAGGGCCACGCCATACAAACGCATGATCTGTTGCATATTAACCCAGAGTGCCTTCTCGATGAAGCAGCATCCCAGAGCGACAGAATACCTGGTTGGGCCGAAGAGTCCTTGCGTGCAGTACCCTTTGCGGTAGTTCGTCGAGACCTTATAAGTGCAACCTGGCTGCCGATCGGCGTCCGTGGACCGGAGAGAAACCAACGATGGGCCGCCTCCTGTTCTCCGCGTGCGATCCTCCATGTGATGGCACCGTGTCAGTTGTTAGGGCGCATCGTCCTGTCTTCACGAGTGGAGTCTGTCCCCGCTCTTCAGTGTCTGGAGATTCTACAAGCCCGCTGGAAAGATTTGGATTTTCCCTGGGGGCCGGGGGGCAGTGTTGGTTTTGAGCTTGCAACGGGCATGACAGCAGCCAACCCCGGAAGCGATCTCGACATTGTCATCCGCGCTACACAACCTATCATGATTCAAAGGGCAAAGTTGCTCTGCGAGCAGACGACAGATCTCCCTGCAACCGTCGATATTCGTGTCGAGACTCCCGTCTGTGGCTTTTCACTGAAAGAGTACGTTAGAGGAAGCCGCCACGCGATCCTCTTGCATACGCCGAATGGGCCTGTGCTTGGGAGTGATCCGTGGCGCAACGGACCTAACATCCTAGACGTCGCAAACAACCTTGAGAGAGCGGACTTTTAGATGGGCATAGCGTTTCTGTTTCCGGGTCAAGGTTCGCAGATTCCTGGCATGCTTCATGTCCTACCGGACCACCCCGCCGTTCGAAAGACATTGGATGAGGTGAGTGAGGTTCTCGGGCGTCACGTACAGGATCTTGATTCGGCCTCGGCGCTGGGGTCAACAGTCTCGGTTCAATTAGCACTTTTGTCCGCGGGCGTAGCGACCGCTCGTGCTCTAATCGCAGAAGGTGTGGAACCTGAAGTTGTTGCAGGTCTCTCGGTAGGTGCCTTCGCCGCTGGAGTCATTAGTGGCGTTGTCGAACTCTCGGATGCAGTGCGCCTCGTACAGCATCGTGCCGAGATGATGGTTTCACTCTATCCTGATGGGTACGGCCTTTCATCCATCATGGGACTGATGGAGCTGCAGGTTGCACAACTCGTTCGTGATGCTCACACAGAGGAGTCCCCTGTTTATGTCGGGAACATCAATGCGCCGCGGCAGATCGTCATCGCAGGCTCCGATGCAGGAATGACAAAAGTCCTTAATGCTGCTCGAAATGTCGGCGCTCGCAAAGTCGAACGCCTTCATGTATCCGTGCCCTCGCACTGTCCTCTTCTGGAACCTGTAGCGGCCTCGCTAAGAACGATGTTACGAACCATGACCATCTACCGGCCCACAACGGTCTACGTAGGCAATGTGACTGCGAGAGCACTGCGAAGTGCTGAGGCGATTGCAGAGGATATGGTAAGTAATATTGCACATGGTGTTCGCTGGTTTGACGCCACAACTGTTCTTGAAGAACTAGGGTGTCACCTATTTTTCGAGATGCCACCAGGCCATGTGCTACGTGAACTCGCCCGAGAAGCTCATCCTGAAGTGCGAGCCTTGTCTATCGGCGAGAGCAACATACACTATGCGCTGCGGCTTGCATCGCAACGACATGATGCGTAATAGTTTCACGTAGCTTTGGCGAAACCAACCCTGCGGGGTCGGATATCCCCGTCGACGAGACCTCGGAGGTAGTAGCATGTTCCGCGCCGTGCTCGACCACCATCGTCAGTTCCTCAAGTTCTGTAGCCTCAGTCTCTCAACGCAGCAATCGGGCCAGTTCCGCGGAACCACCAAGCTCTCGAAGTGCAGCAACGCAAAATTATTATGTGCTCTCTGGATGGCCGCCACCGAGTCAAGTGTCATCGTCAACTGAAAATCTCCACTTTGCGGCACTTGAAAATTCCCCAGGTTAGGACGGGCTGAAGTGATGCAGGAGGATGCGACGGAGGGCGTTCATCATTAGCACAAAGCTTTCCAGCTAGAATTGCCCATACAGATAAGCGTTCGCTAGATACTTCTTCTAGGAAAAGTTTGCCCCATGGATTTGCATCATTAATAGAATGAGCATGTTACGATCTCTCCAAAATAAACGAATTACTAGTACACGCGCCTACGACATGCGTCACGCACGCCAAATCACGGCTGCGTGTGCCTAACTTCAGTTTGGCTCAGATCGTCCGCTCCCTGGAGTGGGTCCGTTTCAGTGAGACGAGGCCCCAGACTTGTTGTCAGGCTGGGAATGTCGTAATGCAGCAGAACGCCCGGAATGATATCTTCCGGCGCTCCAATCGGTAACGGCGCATCGAGCAGGCTATGGTAGCTGGCAAGAACGTGGTCCACCGTGAGGTGCCGGATATGCTTATCTAACGTTGCTGCATAAAGCAGTACTAGTCCCAGGTGTCCACTCCCCATCGCGTCAATTCGAGTTGAGTCAACGTCGGGTCGGCGAGAAAGATAGTCGATGATTTGAAGGACATCCTCCACGCGCATGCCGATGAGTGTTTTGCCGACTAGATCAGCGCGGAGGCTGAGCAGATAAAACGGTCCGAGGATAGGAGACTTCATATCATCCGTACCCGGAGGCGACGGCCGCGGCGTGATCGCTAGAACGAGGTTTCCGGCAGCTGCCAGGTGCTC
>JAJZGF010000268.1 GCA_021805025.1 Acidobacteriota bacterium | reverse complement strand
TGATCGTTGGCGTGCCGGACGTGCCAAGACTGCTGTCCCCCCCGCCCACCACGCCGGGAATCGTCTTCACCATGCTCATGAAATCCCGGCCGACAGACAGCAGGTTGTCCAACTGGTGGGTGTCCAGCAGGCCAGAGACTTCCGCGCTGCTGGTCTGCACGGCGGTCGTCGCCGCCGTTACGGTCACAGACTCGGTGACAGCACCCACCTCCAGGTTGAGCGATCCCGCATTCAAGCGCTCCTGGGAACTGAGACGGAGATTCTTCTTCTGGTACAGCTTGTAGCCCGGCGCCTTCACTGTGACCGTGTAGTCGCCAGGTTGAATGTCAGGGAAAACAAAGTCTCCGTTGGGCTGCACTTTGGTGTTCACCACGTCGCTCGTCAACTGGTTGACCAGCTGCACCTGAGCATTCACCACCGCCCCCCCGCTCTGATCCACAAGGCGCCCGTTGATCGTGCCGCTCGATGTTTGCGCAAAAGCGGTGCCCCCGCCTGCGGTCATCAGGACCGCGATTGCCACAAGAAATACAACAAATGCTTTCATGACTGCCTCCGAAATGGTGATGGGTTGATGGTTTTCGCCTGGCATTCCGAGCGTCGTCGCCGTGAGTTCAGACCCCTGCGACCCGGCCATGCGTGCAGCCGGTGCAACAGTCGCGATCATCCAGATACGCAGTCTCATCGGCTCTTCCTCTTGCTCCGCCCCGCAACACACAGGTACCGCAACGCTGAGCCGTCCCGCTTTTCATTCAGCGTGGCCCTTTCAGCGCTTTCTCCTGCTTTGCCAACTGCGCCATCGACTGTACACGTATACATTTCACGCGCGAATCCGGAGCGCTTTGGCGTCCTGCTTTGGTCGGCCACAACAATAGGCGACACGCGCATTGCCTGTCAACAATATTTTTCTTTCGGGAATCTCGCTTTCAATTGCTAAAACTTGCTACGGGGGATTCTTGCCATCAACCCGACCGCCGCAGGGAAAGCCACACTGGCGTATGGCCAGGATTCAACGCACAATTTCAATTCCCAGCTTCAACCCACAGAGCGATGCCCCGCTGCATCTGGAACGCCGAGCCGCGTCCGCTCAGACTCACGCGCGGGATTGCCCTGCGGCGCAACGTCTCCTGCCAACCCTCGCTCCCTGCCCCCAGTGCTTCATTTTCCGCTGGTGCCCAGCCGCACCACCACCGCAGAGGCAGCGGGCAGAACGACCGTCGCAGAGCGCTTCCCGCCTCTCGTCCTGCTCCAGCTTCCCGCCCAGCTACCGTCGGACTGGATCGGCGCTCCTCCCAGCCGAATACCAGTGGTTGCAGCCACGTTCCCTCCGGGAGCATCAAGCTCCATCGTCTCTGCGCTGAAGTAGCCAGAGGGCAGCGCGATCCGAAGCTTCACCGGCTGCGTCTGCGCACCGAAATTCTTGTTGATGAGGGTGACGTAGATCTCGTGCGCGGGCGAAGCCGTCGCAAAGACCTCGACTCCCGCAGGCGCGGGCGAAACATCCACATGGGCCAGCCGGCCTGCGGAAGCCAGATGGAAGGCAGCCAGAGCGTATGCAATCGGGTGGACATCAAGGCCGGTCGGCGTATTCCAGAAGGTGGCATACCAGCACGGCGTCTGCACTTCGCCCGCGGCCACCTGGTCTCCTGTGTGGAAGTTGACACCCTGCGCGTCGTGATCGAGCCACCAGTAGAGATAGCTGAGCGCCCATAGCGAACTGGCGAAGGTATTGCTCACGTCCTTCGCTCCGCCGTTGTAGAAGCTGTTGGTCTCCTCGATGCGATACTTCACGCCAGCGGCAATCGCGTTCGGGACAAATGCGTCGTAGAGGTGCTGGTAGCTCTTCTCGAAGGCCGGCGAGAGCATCGCAGCTCGGGCAGCAGCCGGATCGGTCGCTCTTCTGCTGTTGCCGCCGGGGTAGGCGTGCTGCGTCACCTGGTAGAGCTGCGGCATTGTGCCGAAATCCTTGATGTATCCGTTGACCCACGCCCCAGCGCCGGGCGTGGTGCTGGGCCCGCAGAAGCGGGCTTTCGGCGCAACCGCGAGAACGGCGGGGTAGAAGGCTTTCAGGTCTGCGGCGTAGCGCGGATAGGTATGCTCGTACACATTCGGCTCGTTGCCGACCACCAGGCAGTCGATCTGGCTTGCATACCTGTCCATCACGTACTTCGCTGTCTGTTGAACGCTGGACGCTGTGGAATCGCGCAGCCGCAGCGTGTAGATCACCGACGCATCGGCCTTCCTGGCGAAGCCGAAAAGCTGGTCGATGTCCGCCGTCTTCGGCACAGCAACCGAGGGCCGATCAGAGGTATTGCCTCCGATCCGCAGGCTGCGGACGCCCAGTGTGTGAAAGAGCTGGATCAGCTTCTGATTGCCGGGAGTGAAGTACGCATAGCGGCCATCGGTGCCGGGCAGCATGGAGGACGTCTCGAAGCTGAGACCGGCAAAGTTCTCAGGGATGGGCTTGCCCGCGGACGCAAGGTCGATGGTGACGACGCTTTGTGCGGCAGCTCCAACCGAGCAGATGAAAGCCGCAATGGCCACGAGCCGGATCGAATGTTTCATGGTTCCTCCATGGCTGCCGCAAGACGAGACGAAATCAACGCCGCAAGCCAATCCACTTTTTCTGTGAAGCATGAGCCTATGCGGAGACCGCACGAAGACGCAAGCCTGAAAATGGGTGCCACCGTAAATGGGCGCCACCGCCGCCCGGGCGCGGAATCCAGTCTCTGCGCAAAGCTGCGTATCACATTGCGCCCGTTCTGATTTACTATTTGACCATTTGGCCGTCGCCCATGTACAAATTTCGGGGCTGCCATCCCATCCCTGCGACGTAAATACAAACGCTCGGGGGCCGTCCCGGAAGCACCTTGCGTTCCGAAAGTCGCACCGCCGAATCCAGAAGTCGCATCGCCGTCCCAAAGCAGCGCCGCCGCTTGAAAGCCCCTTCCAAAGCCCTCCAAGGAGCCGCCGCAAATGATGTCTTCGCGAAGTGTCCGCCTCGCTTGCTGTCTGCTAGCCCTCTATGCCCTCCTGTCTCCCCGAAGCGGGAGGGCGCAGGCCACCTCTCACGCCAAATCTGCTCCTCCTCGCGTCTTCCTGTTGGACGCGCACATGCTTGCCCGCCTCAAGGCAGCTCCGCCGAGCGACCCGCGACGAGCCGAGGTGGTGCGCGCAGCCACATCCGCCGCAGACCGGGCCATGCAGCAGGGGCCGTTCTCCGTGATGCAGAAGGCGGTCCTTCCGCCCAGCGGAGACAAGCACGACTACATGAGCCAGGCGCCCTACTTCTGGCCCGATCCCAGCAAGCCCAGCGGCCTGCCCTACATCCGGCGCGATGGAGAGCGCAATCCGGAGCTGAAGAAGATCTCCGATCACGACAATCTAGGGCGAACCGGGCAAAATGCGCGCGACCTTGCCCTGGCGTACTACCTCACCGGAAACGCAGCGTATGGCCAGAGGGCAGCTCTGCTGCTGCGCACATGGTTCCTTGATCCCGCAACCAGAATGAATCCGAACCTGGAGTTTGGCCAGGGCATCCCGGGAATCAACACGGGACGGGGCATTGGCTTGATTGAGACGCGCGCGCTGATGCCTGTGGTCGATGCTGTCGGCCTGCTCGCTGGCTCACCATGGTGGACCAACTCGGATCAGAAGGGCATGCAGAACTGGTATGCAGCTTTCCTCAACTGGATGCTAACCAGCGAGAAGGGCAAGGCC
>JAJZGF010000080.1 GCA_021805025.1 Acidobacteriota bacterium | reverse complement strand
AAATAATTGATTCATACGGGGGGGTACTAAGCTGTGCCCATCACGCCGCGCCTCGGTCAGAGGCTCGGCCAGAGGCTCGGCCTGCCCGAGACCCCCATCAGGCACTACGATGAATTGATCGCAGACATTTCTGGCTCGGATTACCCATCGGTGGAGAGGTCTCGCCGCATGGTCAATTTGTTCTCTGCGCGCACCGGCTGCCGGAGGGAACTTGATTGCGATCCGTGCAATCCCTACTCATGGAGCACGGCAAGGTAAAGTGCCACGCTGGACAGCGCACTTGCGGCCTGTAGCGCAGAGACCGTCAGTGCAGCGTACGCATTCCCGCAGATGGGCGACGCCCTTTAAACCGCCGTTGTACGATCTCTGAAAGAGGTAGATCACGTTGCAATGCCGTCGGTCTCGACTTCCCATCCTGCGCTCCGCCCCGTGTTGCCGGGTTGGGACGCACCTTACCCGTCCATGGTTTCCATCGTTCATTTCACTAGCGGCAGGTTGCGCTTTTCTCACTCTCGCTCTTCGCATTGCTTCTGCCCCCGTCCTGGCGGCTGGCCAGCAGGGGCAAGCCGCAGGCGGAGAAATGACCAACGCCGGCCCGCAGGAGGCAGTATTCGATAGTCAGCACCGTCCCATCACGGCCGGTGGCTTCGTGAAGACGGGGCCAGTTGTCTTCATCGATGCAACCGAAAAGGCTGGGCTCTCGAATTGGCGGAACGTAACCGGTTCGCAGGGGAAGCGAGTGATCATTGAAGCGAAGGGCTCCGGCGTCTGCCTTCTTGATTACGATAACGATGGCTGGCTCGATATTTATCTCGTGAACGGGTCGACGCTGGACGCTTTAGCGGGGAGGTCGCCTTCACCGCATGCAGCGCTCTTCCATAACAATCACGACGGCACGTTCACCGACGTGACCGCGAGCGCGGGTGTGGCGAATGACCGATGGGGAACAGGTTGCGTGGTCGGCGATTACGACAATGATGGCTGGCCCGATCTCTACGTAACCAATGTTGGCGCCAGTAGGCTATATCACAACAATCACAACGGCACGTTCACCGATGTCGCAGTACAGGCCGGCGTGGCCCTCGGCGAAGGACCGGCCGACGTAGCAATTGACCACACCGGCGCTACCTTCGGAGACTACGACGGCGACGGCAATCTCGATCTATTTGTGGCCGGCTATATTGATCTTGACCTGAAAAATGCTCCGCTCTCCGGCGCTAAGGCCGCTGGTTACGACTTCTGCCAGTACCGCGGCGTACAGGTAATGTGTGGCCCGCGCGGCCTTCAGGGAGCAACCGATCATCTCTTCCACAGCAACGGTAACGGTACCTTTTCGGACGTCAGCAAGAAGCTGGGCGTGGACGGTCCCAACGGATATTACGGGCTCGACGCGCTATTTGCCGACGTCAACAACGACGGCAAGCCAGACCTCCTTGTGGCCAATGACTCTACGCCGAATTATTTGTACATTAACAAGGGGAACGGTACCTTCAAGGACGATAGTTACGAAAGCGGATTCGCGCTCAACGGAGACGGACGCGAGGCGGCCAATATGGGACTCGCCGTCGGGGACTATGAGAACAACGGGCATCTCTCCGTCGTGAGTACAACCTTCTCCGATGACTTCCCCATACTTTTCCGGAACGATGGCAAAGGCGCTTTCACAGATAATAGTTACGAAGCCGGAATTGCCCAGTCTTCTATCCCCTTTGTGAAGTTTGGCGATGGATTTCTCGATTACGACAATGACGGCTGGAAGGATCTGTTTATCGTAAACGGCCACGTCTATCCGCAGGTCGATCAGCATCCGGAATGGGGACAAAGCTACGCCCAGCGCCCGCTGCTTTATCACAATTTGGGCGACGGTAAATTCGAGCTGGTGCCTGCGCTCGAGGGAACAGGACTCGCGGTGGTTACCGTCGGCAGGGGCGCTGCGTTTGGGGACCTGTTCAACAATGGCAAAATCGACGTGGTCATCAACAATATGGACACTTCCCCCTTGCTGCTGCGCAACGTCAATCCCGACCACCATCATTGGGTCGAGATTAAGCTCGTCGGCGGACCTGGAAGCCCCCGCGACGCGGTCGGGACAACCGTCTACCTGACTGCAAACGGGATGCGTCAACGGGGAGATGCTCTGAGCGGCGGAAGCTATCTCTCGTCAAATGACATGCGCGTCCACTTTGGCTTGGGCAACTCGAACATAATCGATCAGGTGGAGATTCACTGGCCTAGCGGCAAGTTAGACAAGCTGAGCCTGCCTTTCGTCGATCGCATCTACACCATTACCGAGGGTAAAGGCATTACCGGCGCGATGTGCGATGGCAAAGAGTGCGAACCGTTCCATTGAATCCTTTATCTGCGGATGCGGGAAATCGAGAGATCGCGAGCCACGGCGCGCACAAGCGAGCAAACATTGGCAAGAACCTGTCGGATCGCTATTATGCCATGAGGCAAACATAGCCGCACGGCAGAGCGCTGAAAGGAGATTCGGCAATGATCCGCCGTTTTGGATTTGTTTTAGTCTTCGCAGGGTTGATGATTTCTGAAAGCGGAATTTGTACGGCACAAAAACACGTCGCGTACGAGCCGACACTTACGTCGTTGGAGAGTCACCCACTGCCGCAGTGGTATGCAGGGGCGAAGCTGGGGATATTCATCCACTGGGGACTGTACTCGGTGCCGGGCTGGGCGCCGCTCTCGCATCCCTCGCACGACTTTACGAGCGAGGACTACATCAAAAACAATCCCTACGCGGAGTGGTATCTGAACGTGATGCGAATTCCAGGCTCACCGACGCAGGCTTATCAGCGCGAACACTACGGAGCGAGTTTCAGCTACTACGACTTTGCTCCTATCTTCAATCGCGAATCGAAAAAATGGAATCCCGATGAGTGGGCAAAGACGTTCCGCGACGCAGGCGCGCGCTACGTGGTGCTGACGACGAAGCACCACGAGGGCTTCACGCTTTGGCCGAGCACGACCGTGAATCCGAATCCTTCAATTCCCCAGAACGAGCGGCACGCGGAGCGTGACATTGTCGGCGAGCTGACAACGGCCGTTCGCAACGAAGGAATGAAGATGGGGCTCTATTACTCCGGCGGGTACGACTGGACTTTTAACTCTGGTCCCATCGAGACGCCCGTGGACTATGAGACGGTAAAGCCGGAAACACAGGCTTACGGGGACTACGCCTTCACGCAAATTCATGAACTGATCGATCGCTATCATCCGGCCGTTCTCTGGAACGACATTGACTGGCCGAAGACGGGCCGCCCCAAGCAGGTGGAGGCGGACTACTACAACGCTGTGCCGGATGGAGTAGTGGACGACCGATTCGGAATCAAGCACGCGGATTTTATTTCGCCGGAGTACCAGAAGCCAGACAAAATCAGTCCGAAGAAGTGGGAGGAATGCCGCGGCCTGGGGCAATCATTTGGCTATAACCGCGCCGAGGGCGAGGCACAAACGATCGCTCCCGCCGATCTGATTGAGCTGTTGGTGGACGTTGTGAGTAAGAACGGCAACCTTTTGCTGGATGTGGGGCCAGAGGCCGATGGAACGATTCCTCCCGTGCAGATGGAGCGACTGAAAGCGCTCGGTGCCTGGCTCAAGCAGAATGGGGAGGCGATCTACGACACCGTGCCGTGGGAGCGCGCCGTGGGCAAGACCACGGAAGGCAATGATCTGCGCTTTACGCGCAAGGGAAGCGATCTGTACGCAACGATCTTGGGGAAGCCGAAGGCGCTGACTGTGACGATTGACGGTGTGATCGCAAGACCAGGTTTGCAGGTGACCTTGCTGGGTGAAGTTAAGCCGTTGGAAACGAAGGCAAGTGACGGTAACTTGCAGGTGGCCCTGCCTGAGCATCTGCACGGGAACTATGCTTATGTGCTGAAGCTGGCCGGCTACGCGCAGTGAGGCGGATCGTCAGGCTCGGATTCAGAGAGCAACTTAACCAACTTCCTTTGATATAACGAGAATCCCACTTCCAAGCATCGTCAACTCAGGGAATCTGGTTCGGCGGAAATCGGAGTTCGTTGACTCGAAGCGCGCACCACTACTCGAGGAGTAACGAGTTCGGCTTTCGGCTTTACCTTACTCTTTCTGTTTGCCAACGCAACCGCAAGATCGCCCGCAAACTTTCCAATTAGCTCACTTCCCTG
Source organism: Acidobacteriota bacterium (assembly GCA_021805025.1). GTDB lineage: Bacteria > Acidobacteriota > Terriglobia > Terriglobales > Acidobacteriaceae > Telmatobacter. The sequence continues at coordinate 11,814 of JAJZGF010000080.1, read as the reverse complement.
ATCCACAGAAGACAATGGAATTCGCAGAAAATCCGAGTATGAGAAATTGCCACAGCCAATTACGGCCATATCCCGTGGAATGCGCAGCCCGGCATCCAGGATTGCGCGCATCGCTCCCAAAGCCGACGGGTCGTTGAAGCAAAAGATTCCATCCGGACGCGGCTTCGCCGAAAGCAGCTTCTTAGCTGCTTCATACCCGCCTTTTTCTCCCCGGTGATCTCCTGAGGCGCCAAGAGAAACGATGTGCCCGGGCAGGGGCTTTAGGCCATGCGAGGCAAGCGCTTGCTTATAACCCATTAGGCGCCCGAGCGCAGTACTGACTTCGGGACCTCGGATGTGCGCGACACGGTGGCAACCCTGCTCGATGAGGTGAGACGTAGCCAGCCCGCCCACCGCTTCATCGTCCACGCCTACGAAATTGGCATCGAGTCCTTGGAATCGCCTGTCGATAAGGATGTAAGGCATGTTCTGCTCTTCGATCATACGAAAGCAGTCCACCGAACGTTGCGCCGACGCAACCAGGATGACGTCGACGCGCCTTGCCAGCAGGTGCTTGATCTCCTGCATCTCGAGATCCGGATCCTCGTCGGAGGATGAGATGAAAAGGCTATAGCCGTGGCTTCTTGTTTCGGAGGAGATGACTTTGGCAATATCCGCGAAGAAAGGGTGCAGCAGGTCCGGAACAACCAGCCCGAGGGTCCAAGTCCGGCCGGTCACCAGCGAGCGAGCTGCCAGGTTGGGTTGGTAATTCAATTCGCGCATCCGCCTCAAGACGCGCTTCCGGGTCTCGGCTCCAATATCAGGGTGTTCGCGCAAAACTTTTGAAACGGTCACCACAGAGAGACCTAGCTCGTTAGCGATATCTTTTAGCCGGATTGCCATATTTCGAGTTTACTCCTTGCTCGATTGCCGTTTGTCGCGTCTGAAAGCTGGGTCACGCAGCGCCTTCATACGGATCGATGCCGAGTCATTTTCGGACTTCACTCGCCGATGTCACAAGAATTAGTTCCACCTATTCCACCCTTGGCTTGACAGATGAATCGCATCTGGTTATTTTTGTTAGCGTTTAAGTTATCGTTTACGATTCCGTTTGGAGCGAGACAATTGGAACCGCTACGCTCAGTACCCAGTCAAAAAGTCGAGTCCGTCAATCCTTCGCTTATTCCCTCCGTGACCTTGGCTTCCGGCGCCAAGATGCCCGCGATCGGCCTAGGGACATTCGGTTCGGACCATGTTTTGCACGAGGCCGTAGCTGAGGCGGTTGGATACGCCGCAAGCATCGGCTACCGGCACTTCGACTGCGCATCGGTGTATGGCAATGAGGACCAGATCGGGCGCATCTTCCGGCAACTGCTGCGCAGCGGGCTGCGCCGCGAAGAACTCTGGATCACCTCCAAGCTTTGGAATGACAAGCACGGCGAAAACGATGTGATCTCCTCCTGCGAGAAGTCGCTGGCCGATTTGCAAGTCGATTACCTCGATCTCTATCTTGTTCACTGGCCGTTTCCCAATCATCATCCGCCCGGTTGTGACATCACTGTGCGCAGTCCGCATTCCCTGCCCTATATCCATGAGAATTACATGCGCACTTGGCGCAAGATGGAGGAGCTGGTTGATCGCGGACTGACGCGCCACATCGGCACCTCGAATATGACCATCCCCAAGATGGACTTGGTCCTGCGCGACGCGCGCATCCGGCCAGTGGTAAACGAAATGGAACTTCATCCGCATTTTCAGCAGCCGGAGTTCTTCCGTTACCTGGTCGCGAGAGGCATTCAGCCAGTCGGGTACTCGCCGCTCGGCTCCCCGGCGCGCCCTGAGCGCGACCGTACGCCCGAAGATACTTCGCCGACTGAGGATCCAGTCATCTGCCGCATCGCGCACCGACTCCATCTGCACCCGGCCGTGGTGTGCATCAAATGGGCTGTCCAGCGCGGCCAGATTCCCATTCCATTTTCGACGAATCCGAGAAATCTGTTGAACAATCTGCGCGCCACGGTCGGCGAGCCCCTGACCGCCGATGATATGACGGAGATTGAAAAGGTTGATCGCAACTGCCGATTGATCAAAGGCCATGTCTTCCTCTGGAAGGAAAATCAATTGTGGGAAGACCTCTGGGATGTGAACGGAGTGGTCACGCCTGCGTAAGATGGGCGACAGTTGATGACGACCGACGGCTTTAGAGCCGTGAAGAATTGAATTCGGCCGCATAACGCGCGTTTTGCAGGCAGGATTCACTCAAGCTGCAGGCAAGGAGTGAGCGGGATGAGCAAGATGATGAAAGCGGCGTTTCTTCCCGGAAACAGTACCGTCGAGGTGCGAGAAGTTACGGTACCAGAGCCGGGACATGGCGAAGTACTCCTCGCTGTTAAAGCTTCTACCATTTGCGGCTCGGACATCCGCGCCATTTATCACGAGCACCTAGGCAAAGGTCCTGAAGGCTATCAGGGGGTGGTCGCCGGACATGAACCCGCAGGTCAGATCGTTGCGGCCGGTCCAGGCTGCCGCCGATTCAAAGTGGGCGATCGGGTTCTTGTCTACCACATCTCGGGGTGCGGCGTGTGCAACGATTGCCGCCGCGGGTACATGATCTCGTGCACCAGCGACCAATATCGCAGAGCGTATGGGTGGCAGCGCGATGGCGGCATGGCCGAGTATCTTCTTGCAGAAGAAAAAGATCTCATCCAGCTTCCAGATTCTCTCACCTATTTGGATGGAGCACAGGTGGCATGCGGCTTTGGCACCGTATATGAAGCCCTGCAAAAGGTGGGGATTGATGGCAATCACGCTGTACTGATTACCGGCTTGGGTCCGGTCGGTCTTGCCGCGGGGGCCCTATGCCGCAAGCTGGGCGCAGAGAAAATTATCGGCATAGATATCTCTCCCGAGCGTCGCAATATTGCCCAGAGTCTCGGGCTTTGCGACTCCGTTCTCGCCGCTGGGCTGGACAATGTAAGCGAGGTCCGCGAGCTGACTCGCGGCAGTGGAGTTGAGCGCGCGATCGATTGTTCTGGCAACGCCGATGCGCGCGCCGTCGCGATTCGCGCGACTCGCAAATGGGGAAGAATCGTCATGGTCGGCGAAGGAGGTTCGGTTGCCTTCAATCCATCTCCCGACATCATCCATGATCAAAAGACAGTCTTTGGTTCCTGGGTTACATCGACATGGCTCATGGAAGAGCTGGCGGAGCGGTTGGTTCGCTGGAACTTGCACCCCGAACAGATTGTTACCCATCGCTTTTCCCTCGCCCAGGCAAGTGAAGCCTATGCGTTGATGGCCTCTGGGCGATGCGGCAAAGTCGCAGTTTGCCCCGCTTTGGAGTAGCTCATGTCCGCAATAGTAGACGACTCAGCCGCCTCACAATCCTCACCCGCCCTCCTCTTGCCCCGCGACGGCAGGATCGCCTTCTGCCTGGTGACGGGATTATTCTTTCTGTGGGCAATTCCCAACAACCTGAACGACGTGCTGATTCGCCAGTTCATGAAGTCCTTCGAGATCAACCGCTTCGAGGCGGGTCTCATTCAATCTGCATTCTACCTTGGCTATTTCTTATTCGCTATCCCCGCTGCTCTCGTCATGCGCCGATTCGGCTACAAGACCGGCTTGATGACTGGCTTGATGCTCTATGCGTGCGGCACGTTCCTTTTCTTCCCCGCTGCTTCAGTCAGAAGTTACCCCCTCTTCCTCCTCGCGTTGTTCGTCATCGCGAGTGGCCTCGGGTTTCTCGAGACAGGCTCCAATGCCCTCATCACCCAACTAGGCGACCCTCAATCCGCGGTCAGACGGCTCAATTTTTCGCAGGCATTCAATCCGCTCGGGGCGATCTCAGGCGCTTTGATCGGAACGGTGTTCATTTTTTCGGGAGTAGAACCCCGATCAAGCGAAATCGTACGCATGAGGGCCCTTGGAACCTATGACGCATTCCTTCAGCATGAAACCGCACGCGTGCTTGTGCCTTACATGGTGCTGGGCGTCGTTGTCTTGATGTGGGCCATGCTCATCTTTAAGACTCGATTTCCGGACATCGAGGGGGATTCCTCGGGCCCGCATACAAGCCAATTCGGCGGTTATCTCACGCTTCTCCGCTATCCCAGTTTTCTTCTGGCCGTTGCTGCCCAGTTCTGTTACGTTGGTGCGCAGGTGGGCACCTGGAGCTACTTTATCCAGTATGCGCAGGATTACACCCATGTCCCCGAGAAGCTGGCGGGTTATCTGCTCACGGCAACACTCGCAGCTTTCGCCATCGGGCGATTTGCATCCAGCTATCTGATGCAGCGCCTGCGTCCGGACAGGATGCTGGGCACCTTCGCTCTCGTCAATATTGTGCTCGTACTGATCGGCATCCTCCGGCCGGGTTGGGGAGGACTGGTCGCAGTGCTGCTCACCAGCTTCTTCATGTCGCTTATGTTTCCGACCATCTTTGCCCTCGGTATCCGGGATCTCGGCGAACATACCAAGGAGGGTGCTTCGCTGCTGGTGATGTCCATCATCGGCGGAGCAGTCTTTACACCCCTTATGGGATTCGCCTATCAGGCTACAAAGAGCACGGCCGCAAGCATGATCGTTCCCCTGATGTGCTATGTCGTTGTTGCGTTCTTTGCTTTCTGGGGAGCGCACACCGCAACCCTTTCAATCCGCTCCGGGCGGCTGCTCAACGAGGTCCCAAGTGAACTCAAATCCTGATTGCGAAAGTGTGTTGTGGAAATCCCAATTTGAACGTGTGTTGCCGCTGTTTGGACATCGTAACTTCATTGTTGTCGCCGATGCCGCTTACCCCGCCCAGTCGAGCCCTGGGATTGAAACCATCGTCACTGATGCTGATCACACGGAAGTTCTCGGGAAGGTTCTCGATGCGATAGCCGCATCGAACCACCTTCGCGCCAATGTTTATCTTGACGCCGAACTGAAGCTGGTAACCGAAAACGATGCACCGGGAGTGACGGCGCTCCGGAACCAGTTGACTGGTCTGCTTGCTGCGGAGAGCGCGCAGGAAGCCGCACATGAAGAGATTATTGCCAGGCTGGATCGTACTGCCAGACTCTTTCGCATTCTGGTTCTTAAGTCAACACTCACGATACCGTACAGTTCCGTCTTCCTTGAGCTGGACTGCGGCTATTGGAACGATGCAGCGGAGAAGCGCCTGAGAAGTGCACAGTCACAGGAATCGGCCAGCTCATTGAATTTCGATAAGCGCGCCGTTGGAGATGCAGCAGAACCCACAGAGCCAACAGGAGAGTAAAAATGCAAAGAAGAGACTTTTGCAAGCTGATCACGGCCGCTGCCGCAGCCCAAGGCATCCCCGCAATGAGCCAGACAGGTGCCAGTGCACCTGCCGGGTTCAACACCCTTCATCAGACCTATGAAGAATTCTGCGCGACACCCGAAAAGGACCGTATCTTCTATGCGCTCGTAGATGGAAGGTTTGTGGAAACCAAACTCAGCGATACTGACTGGGCGGCGACTGGCTGGGGTGAGCCGCCTGAGTTGCCCGGCGGTTCATGGGACGGTGTGCCCATGCAGGCACCAGTCAAGGGGCTCAATGGCGACGGCCCATATCAGCCTACGTGGGATTCGTTGCTCCAGTATGACGCACCAGAGTGGTACCGGGATGCAAAGTTCGGGATATGGGCACACTGGAGCCCTCAGTGTGTACCCGAGGCTGGTGACTGGTACGCACGTACGATGTACATTGAGGATTCTCCTGACTACCGCTACCAAAACTCGCATTACGGTCACCCCTCCAAGTTTGGTTATAAGGATCTCTGCGCGCAGTGGACGTTACTCAACTGGGAACCTGAAGCGCTGATTCAGCGTTACAAGGACGCTGGCGCGCGCCTTTTCATCGCTTTGGCAAATCATCATGATGGGTTCGACACGTGGGACTCGAAGCATCAGCCATGGAATGCCGTAAATCATGGTCCACATCGAAATGTAGTAGGAGAGTGGGCGGCGGCGGCGCGGCGCCACGGAATGCGCTTTGGTGTGACGGTTCACCAGGCGCGCAACTGGTGGTGGTTCCAGACTTCGCACGGCGCTGACAAGACCGGCCCTTTGGCGGGCGTTCCCTATGACGGTCGTTTGACCAATGCCCAAGGCAAGGGGCAATGGTGGGATGGTCTCGATCCCCAGATGCTATATGGCGTCAAGCATCCCAAAGATGCGCTGCCCGATGCTTCCTACGTGAGGAACTTCTATGACCGCACGCGCGACATTATTGACCAGCACGATCCTGACTTACTCTATTTTGACAATGCGCTGCTTCCGCTGGGATGGGGAGGAATGAACATCGGTGCATATTTCTATAATCACAACCTGAAGACACGCGGCAACATCGAAGCCGTGTTGAATATCAAAAACGTCCCCGACAAGCTGGCCAAGGCGGTCGTGGCCGACTACGAGCGCGGCCTGACCAGCAGCATCATGCCGTATGCGTGGCAATCCGAAACGTGCATCGGCGAATGGCACTACCGGCGCAGTCTTTTTGAGGGCCCCGGAGAATTCGGAGGATATTTGGCGCCGCGCGATGCGATTCACTGGCTTGTCGACACGGTCAGCAAAAATGGCACGTTCATTCTGAATATCCCGGGCAAACCGGACGGCACCATCGACAGCAAAGAGGTGGCTGTTCTCGATGAGATTTCGGCTTGGTTGAAGATTAACGGCGAAGCCATCTTTGAGACGCGACCGTGGACCGTCTACGGCGAGGGGCCGAATGCGATCACGAGTGGGCCGTTCAAGGGCGCCACCATCAGCGCAATGGGGAGTAAAGACATCCGCTTCACACGCAACAAGGCCAACACGGTAATCTTTGCCGTCTTCATGGGATGGCCAGAGGGCCCTGCACAGATTGCGTCGCTGGGATTATCGAGCAAGTCCAATCCAGGCAAGATCCAGAATGTCACATTGGTTGGGTCGGAAGCGAAGATTAAGTGGACGCAGGCCGCCGACGGATTGCATTTGCAGTTACCTTGGGGATTGCCGGTTGCGAATAGCTACGGCGCGGCGGTCAAAATCGCACTGAGCTAAGACGGCTTTGCCCTGGGGAATCTTCTCGCGAATGGCATTCCAGAAGATCCCCCGCGCAAAGCAAGCGTCGTTCGCTTTGTTTCTGCTCCAATGCTCGTTCAGTCTCGGTGGCCAGCCGATGATGCGCTGCCGGCAGAGCGCGGATACGAGATCCCTTGCCTTGTCTCTGCTGACGATAACGCGCCCCAAAGTGCCTCATGAAATCAGGAACGCGATTGCTTGATGGTGGCAGATGCTGGCCCACGGCGACGTCATGTTCGGGCAAGGACCGCCATTCCCGTGGTTCCATTACGAACTCCCGACCCGCTCCCTTGATCCGCAACATGGACTCCGGAGCATTCCGATAGAACTCTCGATGAAGGTAGAGAATGAAGTCCGACGATGTTGGGTCGGGCAGTCGACCGTTGGCAAACAATTCGTCCACCTCGGCCTGAACGCGCACGTGCGCTTTGGCGTCTAGCGGAAGATCACGAAGCTTTTTATGGTAATCGAGTTCTCCTGCAACAGCACCTTCGATGTCGCGTGGACGAGTGTGGTGGTCTTCGATCAGGTTGCTGTAGTAGGTGTTCATGATTCGCACGAGGTCCGCGACATTGGACGCTGCCCGGGGATGCAGTGCTGAACCAAGGGTCGCTGCTTTCGCAGAGAGTTCCGCAACGACGTCCGTGACGTTCGTCGGGCCGGCGTGTCTTGGAAGCGAGTATGCAGGTCATCCCCGGAATCTACCGCAGCTGCCCGGCTGTTTCAGCGGCGTCAATATACGTTCCGCCACACCTACCGGTCGTGGTTGGACGATACCTGCGCGCCGATCGGTGTGCAGTAGAAACTGATGCGGCACGCCGCCATCACCACCACGGCGAAGTATGGCGACGCGCTTATGGAGTCCAGGCGCAAGCACAACTCGATCGTGGTTCGTAAAGCTTTGGGGAATGCGTAATGCGGATGCAAAACCGCAGCTGGGACCCGGCTGCCAAGAGAGCCTAAACAATGCGCATCGTCATGCCGCCATCAATAACGATGGTCTCGCCGGTGATGAAATCATTCTGTACCAGCATGGAGATGGCTTGCGCAACATCCTCGGGCCGACCTTCGCGGTGCAGGGGAATTCTGTTCTGAACATTGTTCGACGCCTGCTCAGGCGTAAGAAAGTCCTGAAACGGAGTTCGTACCACCCCCGGCGCAACACAGTTTACTCGAATGTTCTGATCCGCAAGCTCACGTGCCAGCATGCGGGTAAACTGCGGCAGAGTGCCCTTCACCACGCCGTAGGGCAGAGCACCGAGACAGCCGCGCAGACCAGCCGCTGAGCCAAGCAAAATTACGGCACCACCCTTCTGTTTGGCCATGTGAGGAACAGCCGCTTTGGCCAGAAAGAAGACCGAGTGAACATGCACTGCGAAGGCCCTCATCCACGCATCCTCGGAGACATCCTCAAGTTTTCCCGGGGCAGGCCCTCCGGCCGAGTTCACCAAAACGTCGAGACGGCCGAAAAGCGCCACCGTTTGAACGACACACCGCTGGCAGTCTCGAGCGCCTGACACATCCGCGCATATTAGGTGGTAAGTGGCACCCAGCCTCCGAAGCTCGTTCGCAAACGCTTCCGATATCTCACCCGTCCGCGACACGAGGGCAAGAGAAGCTCCCTGCTCTGCCAGCGTGAGCGCTGTGGCCTTCCCAATGCCGCTCGTTCCCCCAGTAATGAGACAAACCTTTCCTGAAAGAGTCATCGCGCACGCTCCTTGCCCGTTTTCAGATGTATTTCAATATTTGATATATCAGGGTAGAAAGCGTCAACGCAAGACAACGGTGCTATGCTGAGCCCAGAAAGTCTCGCGTCGAAGGTAGATGGCATCTCTTTCGAGTGGACTGAACTCGTAAGATGATCAGACGCATTACAAAGCGAAGCACAGTACGGAGGCCTGCTGAGTCGATGGCGGGATCCTCGTTGGCACAGCAGGCCTATACGCAGATTCGGGAAGAAATCCTTCGCGGCAAGCTCGCGGTGGGCGATGTGCTTTCACGCAGAAAACTCGCAGAGCGGCTAAACATGAGCTTTCTGCCGATCACTGAGGCGCTGCAACGTCTGGAAGCGGAAGGCTTGGTCGAGAGCAGGCCTCGAATCGGAACTCGCGTCAGGATCCCCACGCAGCAGGATGTACTGGATAGTTACGTGATTCGGGAGGCTTTAGAAACGCAGGCGGCGCGTCTCTGCTGCAGCAACATTACCGCTTCCGAGCGCGAGCACCTACTCAAGAGCGCAAAACATCTCGATGACCTATATCGTGCCAGCGCCACGGAATTGGAGGATTCTCCTTTTCTTTTCTCGGTGCATACGTATCACTTGCGCTTCCATATGAAGATCGCCGAGTTTTCCCGCTCTCCGCGACTGGTTCAGTCAATCGAGTGCGAGCAGGTCCTTATCTACAACTGGCTATATGACACCGTATCGCACAGGAAGGCGCTGCCATCGGGTTTCCATAGCAACCTCGCCCAAGCAATCTGTTCCCGAAAGCTGCAGCTTGCAGATGCCGGCATGCGAAAACATGTTCGCTTCGGTCTTGAAGACGTAATGAAGAGCATCGCGAACATGGAGGTCGAAAAGGGTTGGCGCCTGCGTCGTGTGGACTGATCCGAGAAACTCGCGGTCTTGATTCGGGTTTGTGCCTATTTCTGCTGCTCGAATCCGGGATTTTATGACCGCGCAATTTTGAAGGTCCAGGCATAGTCACAGGGGCGGTGCGCCGCTTCCCGCAATTCGGGCGGGATGGTTATCACGAGCCCCTGCACGGGATCCCAACGATGTTCGAGTGCATTTGGATATCCCAGCAGTTCGACAGAGGCCACATCTTTGGACTGCAACGAGGTAAGGTGCAGCTCGGAACCCGGCCAACGAAGCGCGATGCAGTAGATCGACCGCTGATCTTTGCTCCGCGTGAAGCGCAGATCGGGGCCTTCCTGCCACAGTAAATCGGGCCGCGGACGGGTGGCGTAGATGCCTTCGCCGTTCACTTTCAGCCACTTCCCTGTTTCTTTCAACTGGGTAATCGCTTCGGGATGAAACTCACCATTCCCATTTGGGCCCACCCCGAGCATGAAGTTGCCCCCCTTGGCCGTGGCATCCACTAGGTTGTTGATGATCCATTTCGTTCCTTTGTACTTGGATGGGTCCTGTTCGTATGAAAAAGACGATCCCAGCGGGTAGATGACGAACCACGGCATTTTGGTGCTGGCCTTCGAGAAAGGAACAAAACCCTCCGGCGTGTAGTAATCCCCGTAATTGCCGATACCGCGCGCCCGCAACATCAGGTCCGGCTGCAGTTCCCGTATCTTTAGAATCGTTTCCCGCATCTGGGGCCAAACCCTGGGTCCCCAGAAAATATCGAGGCACATCATGTCGATCTTCCCGTAGCGCGTCAGCAACTCGGTGAGCTGTGTGCGGTGTCGTGCCACCATCCGCTTCACCTGTTCCGGGGTTGGATCCGGCGCCATGACGATATCCTTCAGGCCCATCTTTTTCACGCTGTCCCAAAACTGCTGAGTTGTTCCGTCGGATGGTTTCCATCCCAAAAGCTCCGGCGACGATGGCACTTGTAGCGGGTGCCAGCCATAGGGCCGGAAGTCAGCATCGTACCAATCCGAGTGTGAGAAATAGAGGTCGATCTTGATGTTGCGCTTGTGGGCCGCTGCAGTAAGTTCCTTGACCACGTCGCGACGGAACGGCGATTCCATAATGCTGTAGGCAAGGTCGCACTCCTCGATCTTCGGGCCATCCGGAAACGTCCAGTTGGCGCGGTTACGAACTCGAGTCTTCGTATCGAACATCGAAAACCCTTCGTGGTGCTTGGAGGTGAAGGCGAACATCTTTATACCGGCCTCCTCGCACAGGTTCATCCATCCATCCGCGTCGAAACCGCTCGGGTTCCAGGTCTTATAGGTGTGGTTGTAGGCCTGGCGTTCTTCGAACGGCATTCTAAGAAAAGGCCAAGATTCGTGCGCCTTTCCATAGATCGAGTAGATGCCCCAGTGGATTCTCAGACCGAACTTCTGATCGTTGAATGCCTCGACCGCCGCTTCCGAGGCCCAGTGGTATTGCCGCACGGGAGTTTCCTCGATATACGATTTTGATCGCTGATAGTCCGAGTCCGACGAAGGCAAGCGGTGTTCCAGTGGCGGTTCAGCTAGTTGAGACACCGCCTTCCAGGGCATAGCTGCCCCTACGGCGACCCCGCCAACGCTTGAAAGAAAGCCTCTGCGGTTCATCGCTTCTCCTCGGACCTGCGTCCGCCATGCCAGTGTGGATCCTTGTGAGCTGCAGGGCAACTCAACGATGTTGCCCTGCAGCTCTGATATATCAGTGCATATTAGCCGGCTGTGCGAAAACTCGTCAAGCCAAAATCAGCAACGAGACGGAGCCGCCTGGTCCAGTTGGAAGGACAGAGCAAAAAACAGCTTGCTGGCAAGCTTTGCAAAACATCTCTGTCACGATGAAGCCGCGCTGCTCGCCGCCCTTCAACAACCTTGGAGCAATGGTCCAGTCGAAGGACGTATTCACCGCTTGAAGCTGATCAAACGCTCCATGGATGAACGTGCCAAATTCGATTTGCTCCGACTGCGCGTCGTAAATGTCGATTAAAATCCAATCCCCTCAAATCCTCATGAAATATCGCCGCTCTTCGCCAAATGTGACGAAGAAACCATGGATGTTCTCTCTTAACGCCTCAACGAGCGAGCTGGCTGAATACGGCCAAGTCATCGTCGATGAATGCCACCACATATTTGCGTTTACGT